>USDU01000231.1 GCA_900553635.1 uncultured Lachnospiraceae bacterium
TGTATAAAATTTTCAATGTTCTTCAATTTAGCCTTGACTTTTTATTTGCAGGCTTTTTTAATTTCATACGAATCCATTTCAGCGCCTGAATGAGCAGAAGACTGATAACTGCATACAGGTATACCTGGCCAAGCTGCATCAGGTTCAGGGATTCCACCTTAAACAGGAGATGAAGGCCGGGAAGGGTCAGTACGGCTGTGATAAGCACTGCGCCCAGGGCAAAGGCCCCCAGCAGCCATGTATTGCGAAAGAAGTGGCTGGTAAAGAGAACCGGGTGATCGGATTTGCAGTTAAAGCCGTGGAACAGACGCGACAGGCAAAGGGTTCCAAATGCATATGTGCTTCCAAGCAGCGCGCCGTTCTGGTGATATCCGGTCAGAAATCCAACCATCGTCATGATACCGATGACCAGGCCCTCCAGGCCGATTTTGCTGAGAAAATCTTTTGTCAGAATCGACTCACCCGCAACGCGCGGCTTTTCCTTCATGACCTCGCTGCTATGGGGCTCCACGCCTAAAGCAATTGCCGGAAGGCTGTCTGTCAGAAGATTGATAAACAGCAGATGTACCGGTGCAAACGGAACCGGAAAGCCTGCTATTGATGCGTAAAGAACCGTCAGGATTGCTCCGAAGTTTCCGGATAACAGAAACTGGATTGCGTACTTAATATTCCGATAGACGTTACGGCCATTTTCCACCGCCTTTACAATTGTTGCGAAGTTATCATCGGTAAGCACCATCGCTGCGGCATCCTTGGCAACCTCTGTTCCGGTGATTCCCATGGCAACGCCAATGTCTGCCTGCTTCAGCGCGGGGGCGTCATTGACGCCGTCGCCGGTCATTGCGACAATCATACCTCTTTCCTGCCATGCGCGGACAATACGGATCTTATGCTCCGGAGATACCCTTGCGTACACCGAAATATTCGGAACCAGCGCTTTTATCTCCTCATCGCTTAAATGTTCAATATCCGCTCCCTCGCAGGCTTCAGATAAGTCTTGTAAAATGCCGATTCTTTTCGCGATTGCCGCCGCTGTTATCTTATGATCCCCGGTGATCATAACCGGCCGGATTCCGGCTCTGATACATTCGGCAACCGCTGCCTTCGATTCTTCTCTTGGCGGATCCATCATAGCGATCAGACCCAGGAAGATCAGATGATTTTCATCTTCGGCGGTTAAGAGATGTTTTTCCGGAAGTGGCCGGTAAGTAAAGGCAAGCACGCGGAGTCCTTCCATGGAAAATTCCTGATTCTGTTTTTGGATTTTCTCTTTATCGTCCGCTGTCATTTCCCGGACGCCCTCTTGGGTCCAGATTTGTTCCATCCGTTCAAGGAGACAGTCTACCGCGCCCTTTACGATCAGTCGGTTTTCACCGTCTATCTTATGAAGGGTTGACATCATTTTACGTTCACTGTCAAAGGGAAGTTCTCCGTTCCTGGGATAAGCGCTTCTTACTTCCGCGGCATGAATTCCGCAGCGGCTTCCCAGATTAATCAGAGCAGTTTCTGTGGGATCTCCGATTTCGACTCCGTTTTCATTGGTTGAATCATTGCATAAAATACTGCAGTCCAGAAGATATCGCTGCGCCGGATCCATTACATCAATGGCAGACGCGGGAATCCGTTTTTCATCTATATAATAATCCTCTACGGTCATCTTGTTCTGGGTAAGCGTTCCTGTTTTATCGGAACAGATAATGGAGACACTTCCAAGCCCCTCCACCGCCTGAAGCTTGCGAATGATAGCGTGTTCCTTCGCCATTTTCTGCGTTCCAAAGGAAAGAACTATGGTGACAATAGAGCTTAAGGCTTCCGGGATTGCAGCGACCGCGAGCGCTACGGCAAACAGAAAGGCGTTGCCGGGCTGTTCGCCTCGGAATACGCTGAGGGCAAATAAGATTCCGCAGAAAAACAGAATTAAGATGGAAAGCTTCTTTCCGAAGGCCTCCAGATTTACCTGGAGAGGCGTCTGCTTTTCTGAGGTGGATTTCAAAAGTCCGGCAATCTTCCCGACCTCAGTCTGCATTCCGATGGCGGTCACAACTGCCCTGCCGCGGCCATAGGTCACAAAGCTTCCGGAGAACAGCATATTGGTTCGATCGCCAAGGGGAACCTCTGTGGAAAGAGTATCCAGGCTTTTTTCTACAGCAAGGCTTTCTCCGGTAAGAGCACTTTCGTCAATCTTCAGACTGGCGTTCTCGATCAATCTTCCGTCTGCCGGAATCATATCGCCCGCCTCAAGCAGGATGATATCCCCGATGACCAGCTCTCTTGCCGGAAGCTGAACGACTGTGCCGTCGCGCAATACTTTGGCTTCCGGGCCGGCAAGCGTCTTCAGGCTTTGCAGGGATTGTTCTGCCTTTATGGTCTGAACAGTTCCTAAAATTGCGTTAATTGTGATAACGATCAGGATAACGAGCGCGCTTTCCATGTCTCCGAGCACACCGGATATGATTGCCGACGCAATCAGAATAAGCACCAGAAAATCCCGATACTGTTCAAAGAAAATCTGTGGGATGCTTTTCTTTTTTCCTTCCGCAAGTTCATTCCAGCCGTAGATCTCTCTGGCTTTTTTTACTTCTTCGCCGGTAAGTCCGGATTCTCTGCTGTTCACATATTTCAGAATCGCTTCCGGCGTTTGCTGATAAATTTGTTTCATATGATTTCCTCCTTTTTCCTAAGTATTGCCAACAGGAATTTTTGTATAAAAAAAGAGACCTTTATTGCACAATAAATATGCAATAAAAGTCTCACTGTTTTCTTGTGACACCGGATGCTTCCACCGTATTGACGACGCCACAAACGCAGATTCGCAAGCGTAAGTTACTCCCTTTTATTTAAGAAAACTATATACCATCGCTGTTGTTTCTGTCAAGAAGTATATTTCATTTGCCATTTATCCCTACGGAATTCCCTTAATATCCCCAGGTCATGAGCTTCCATTTTCCGCCTTCGCTCCGGGCCAGCCACCAGGACCAGGTGTATTCTTCGTTCGCTTCCCATGCGCCGCCGCCATTTTCCGGTGAGCGGAAGCTGCTGTCAAATGCGATGCATTGGGTAAAGGGCTCTTTCTCGTCTTTTTCCGTTCGCAAATCGTTCATCCATGCAAGGGTATCGGGATCACTGCAGGTTTCATCGGATATATAGGAGAGGCTATGTAATTCGCAGCCCTCAAAGGAACGGAACTGTTTTCGTATAACCTTCATGGCGGCGTCCATGTCTTCTTTGGAATAAAGGGAAGAGGTTCCATAATCGATTTCTACCTCTGAGGTATCGGCTTTTCCGCAGCCGACGAAAAGAAGTGTCAGCATAAGGCAAAGGATTGCGGTTATCATTTTTTTCATAGCGGCTGCCTCCCTGTCAGTTTGAATGCATAGCTGTTTCTATACCTTATTATAGAAGACATAAAATTGAAACACAAGGAAAAGTATATGAATATGAGAAGGAAACAGGTAATTGATAGTAATTGGAAATGGGTAATGGTGAAATTTCCAACCAAAACAAAAAAGCAACAATGATTTTTTCAATCATTACTGCTTTTTTCGGATGTTCCCAGGGGGAATCGAACCCTCAACTAGTGCTTAGGAGATGGACCCAGTGCATATATTCCCTATCAACAGGGATAAAGAAAATGC
>USDU01000232.1 GCA_900553635.1 uncultured Lachnospiraceae bacterium
ATATCTCCAATGTTGATGTCTGCATTCAGACTTCCTGCGATACCGGTGTTGATCACTACTTCTGCTTTGAAATCATCGATCAGAATCTGTGTGCAGACTGCTGCATTGACCTTACCAATTCCAGAACGGACAACAACTACGTTTTTTCCTTCGATAATACCTGAATAAAATTCCATGGAAGCCTTACGTGTCACCTGAATATCTTTCATCTGTTCTTTGAGACTTGCTACTTCAACTTCCATTGCTCCTATAATACCAATACATCTCATAATATTGTAATCTCCTTTATCATCGTGCCCTTTTTCTGAAAAGCCGGGCACTGTAATCTGTTATCATCCCTGATTGTGAATAGCATAGTCTATTATAGCAAATGTTGCGTTTATATGGAAACTTTTTTTGCTTCACGGGGAATTCCTCTGGAAAATCTACGGCAGACTTGTCCGCTTTGTCCTTTTCTGGTATACTTATTGGAAAAATATATTGTTATTATTTACAATAACTGAACTCAGGAGGATAAGATTATGGTATATAAAACATCTGGTGTCTGTTCAAGCGCCATTTCATTTGAGATCGACGATGCAGGAAAAGTTCATAATGTAAAATTCCAGGGCGGCTGCTCCGGTAATACACAGGGCGTTGCCAGACTTGTAGAAGGCATGGATGCCAAAGAAGCGATCAGCAGAATGGAAGGGATTCGTTGTGGCTTCAAACCAACATCCTGCCCGGATCAGCTTGCAAAAGCTCTGAAAGAAGCTCTGAACTGATTTTAAAATTTCGGGTCGAAACCCAATGCAAAAGACTGTCGCTCCTCTGACTGGAAGATTTTTTATTTCCAATCAAAGAAACGGCAGTCTTTTTATATTATTTATCTATAATTTCTGTTATAACAGCCGGATTTAAACATCAGGAGAGATCATCTCTGTCCCACTTGTCACACAGCGACTGTATATCTCTGCTGAAACGCTCCAGGTCTTTGTTCGGCATGCCTTCGTTCTTTCGGATAACAGACATAAGGCGCTGTCCCATGGCAACCAGCTTCTGGAATGCACGTGCGGCTCTGCTTGCTTTCGGAGAAACAGAAGCTTTCGTGATTTTGATTCCCTGTGCCTCATAGATACAGGTATTGTTCGCCAGATCATAGACGGTTCCGCTGAACGGTGCCATAGAATCCAGTCCCAGTTCCTCCTGCAGTCTTCTTGCAAAGATCTCGGTCACTTCATCATCGCCGTGGGTGACAAATACCTTTTCCGGTTTTTCTTTGAACGCCTTGATCCAGGTCATCAGGCCATTCACATCCGCATGACCGCTGATACCCGGCATCTGACGGATCTCTGCGCCTACAGCAACCGTCTCGCCAAACAGTTTCACTTCTGTTGCCCCCTCAATAAGGGCACGGCCAAGCGTTCCGATTGCCTGATACCCAACAAACAGAATCATATTGTTCGGATTCCACAGATTATGTTTCAGATGATGTTTGATTCGGCCGGCATCGCACATACCGCTCGCGGAAATGATAACCTTGCAGTCTTCGTCAAAGTTGATCGCTTTGGAATCATCGCTAGTAATGGAAGTCTTGAGTCCCGGGAACATCAACGGGTTGATGCCCTTCTTCACCAGTGCCATAGCTTCTTCATCAAAGCAGTCATAAATATGTTCATTAAAGATCGTTGTCGCTTCATTTGCCAGCGGGCTGTCGACATAGACTTTGAAGTTATCGTGTCCATGTACACGTCCTTCTTCTTTAATCTGTCGGATAAAATACAGCATCTCCTGCGTACGTCCGACTGCAAAAGAAGGAATGACAACGCTTCCACCACGGTCAAAAGTATGCTGGATCACTTCGGTAAGCATTGCTACATAATCCGGGCGTTCACCGTGGCTTCTGTCACCGTAAGTAGATTCCATGATTACATAATCTGCATCATGGAGATAAACCGGATCCTTGATCAGTGGCTGGTTCAGATTACCGATATCGCCGGAGAAGACGATTTTTTTCTCTTTGCCATCTTCCTGAATCGTGATCTCAATACTTGCAGAGCCAAGAAGGTGGCCGGCATCTACAAAGCGAACGCTGATTCCCTCGGCCGGTTTAATGGTTTTTTCGTACGGACACGGAACGAAGTTCTGAATGACACCCATGGCATCTTCCATGGTGTATGCAGGAACAAATTCCGGTTTTCCCTGACGACGTCCTTTACGGTTTCGCCATTCTGCCTCGAACATCTGAATGTGGGCACTGTCTCGAAGCATAATGTCACAAAGGTGGCAGGTAGCCTGTGTTGCATAAATCGGGCCCTGAAAACCTTTTGCATAAATAGCGGGAAGATTTCCGGAGTGATCCATATGTGCATGGGTCAGAAGAACAAAATCCAGGTCACTTCCCTTTACAGGAATATCCTGATTCTCGTAGTAATCCGGACCCTGTTCCATACCGCAGTCTACAAGTATCACCTTTTTGCAGGCCTCAAGCATATGACAGCTGCCTGTCACCTCGTGGTCCGCACCCAGAAATGTCAGCCTCATAGTCTCATCTCCCTAAAATATAGATACTGTTTTTGCTACCTTTATTATACCGTTTGGTATATAAAAAGACAATGCTCTTTCGAAAAATTTAAGGTTTAAATGCGCGCAGCCCGAAGTCTCGCAATCTCATTCGTCCAGCCTGCGTCGTCATTTGGCGTCTCCAGAATAAAGGGAAGCTCCCGGAGCGCCGGATGATTGATAATACGGGTGAAGGCCTCCCATCCGATGTGCCCCTCGCCGATGCGGGCGTGACGATCCTTATGGCTGCCGCGATCATTCAGACTGTCGTTCAGGTGAATGGCTTTCAAACGATTCAGGCCGATCACTTTGTCAAATTCTGTAAGTATACCATCCAGATCGCCGACGATATCATAGCCTGCGTCCCACACATGACAGGTATCCAGGCAAACGCCCAGCTTCTCAGAAAGCTCTGTCCGGTCGAAAATTTCCTTAAGCTCTTCAAAGCTTCTTCCCACCTCGCTGCCCTTTCCGGCCATGGTCTCCAGAAGCACCGTGGTGGTCATGTCCGGAGACAGAGAAGCGTTCAGCAGCTCGCTGATCAGGCGAATCCCCTCTTCCGCACCCTGCCCCACGTGACTGCCGGGATGAAAGTTATAATAATTGCCGGGCGTATACTCCATGCGCTTCAGGTCATCCCGAAAAGTCTCGCCCGCGAAGCGGCGGGTGTCCGCCTTATCGGAACAGGCGTTCAATGTATAGGGCGCATGGGCCACAATTTTTCCAAACTCGTTTTCCCGCGCAATACCCTGAAACCGTTCCACGTCTGCCGGGTCGATGGCTTTGGCGCTGAAGGCAAAGGTGCTGGCGCCCAGCTTCAGCGCCTGCTTCCCCATGGCTTCATAGCCTTTGGCCGATGAAATATGACTTCCGATATAAAACATGCCGTTTTTCCTACAGGGCGCGCTCCTTTAAGGTTACGCTGACCCAGCCCTTTCCGTATTCTTCGCTCTCATAATTGAAGCCCACTTCCAGTCCCACAGGAGAATAAAAGTATGCGGACTCCTGTGGATCGGACAGCAGCTTTAACAGTTCTTCGTCTGTGCTGTTGGTGACAAAAT
>USDU01000233.1 GCA_900553635.1 uncultured Lachnospiraceae bacterium
ACGTGGCCCCGGCCAAGGTGGCCGGTGTGGAGCGTATTGTCATGACCACACCGCCCGGAAAGGACGGCAAGGTATCTCCGAATACCCTGGTGGCAGCCTGTGAGGCGGGCGTGGATGAGATCTACAAGGTGGGTGGAGCCCAGGCCATCGCGGCGCTGGCTTTCGGTACGGAGAGTGTGCCGAAGGTAGACAAGATCGTGGGGCCCGGCAATATCTATGTGGCTCTGGCAAAGAAGGCCGTATATGGCTACGTAAGTATTGATTCCATCGCAGGCCCCAGTGAGATTCTGGTACTGGCTGATGAGACCGCCAATCCCCGCTATGTGGCGGCCGATCTGCTTTCCCAGGCGGAGCATGACGAGATGGCGTCCGCAATCCTGGTAACCACCAGCAAGGAGCTGGCGGACAAGGTTCAGGTAGAGATCGAAGGGTTTGTGCAGAAGCTGTCCAGGAAAGCGATTTTGGAAAAGTCGCTGGAAAATTATGGATATATTCTGATTGCGGAGAATCTGGACGAGGCCATCGCGGCGGCCAATGAGATCGCCAGCGAGCATCTGGAGATCGTCACAAAGGATCCTTTCCAGGTGATGACTAAAATCCGAAACGCAGGCGCGATTTTTATCGGCGAGAATTCCAGCGAGCCCCTGGGGGACTATTTCGCGGGACCGAACCACATCCTGCCGACCAACGGTACGGCGAAGTTCTTCTCCCCGCTGAGCGTGGACGATTTTATGAAAAAATCCAGTATCGTATACTATTCAAGAGAAGCGCTGGAGGCGGTACATGAGGATATTGAAACCTTCGCGAAAGCGGAGCGGCTGACGGCACACGCGAACTCCATTGCGGTACGCTTTGAGAAAAAGGAGGACTAGACTATGGAACGAATCGCAAGTCTTTCCAGAACCACGAAAGAGACGGATATTTCCATTACCCTGAATCTGGACGGCAGCGGAAAAGCGGATATCTCCACAGGCATCGGTTTCTTTGACCATATGCTGAACGGCTTTTCCAGACACGGACTCTTTGACCTGACCTGCCAGGTGAAGGGCGATCTGGAGGTGGACTGCCACCATACCATCGAGGACACCGGCATTGTGCTGGGGCAGGTGATTCGTGAGGCCGTGGGAGATAAAAAGGGCATCGTACGCTACGGCACCTGCATTCTGCCCATGGATGAGTCCCTGGTGCTCTGTTCCCTGGATCTGTCCGGCAGACCCTATTACGTCTCCGACGTGGAATTCCCTACGGAAAGAGTAGGGGAAATGGATACCCAAATGGTGAAGGAGTTTTTCTACGCCATTTCCTATAGCGCCGGTATGAACCTGCATTTCAAGATGCTGTCCGGCGGCAACAGCCACCATATGGTCGAGGGCATGTTCAAGGCCTTTGCCAAGGCCCTCGACATGGCGACCACGCACGATCCGAGAATTACAGACGTGTTATCTACGAAAGGAAGTCTTTGATATGAGTGAAAAAAATATCGCAGTGATCCGGCTTCTGGCCGGAAAGGTGCAGGGAGAGGGCGCGGACAAAGAAGCGGCTGTCCTTGCAAGATATTACAGTGACAATGGAGCCGACGAAATTCTGGTCTTTGACCTGTCCGACGGGGATGTGGATCACGATCTGTCCATCGGCGCGTTGAAAGAAATCTGCCGCGCCGTGGAGGTTCCGGTGAAGGCCGGCGGCAGAATCAAGCGGCTGGAAGATGTGAAGAAGATTCTCTATGCGGGCTGTGAGAAAGCCATTTTAAACTATGGACGTCAGGAAAATATCGACCTGACTGAGGATACATCCAAGCGCTTCGGCAAAGAAAAGATTGCAGCCTGCGTGGACAGCTCTGATGTGGTCAGCGCCCCTGCGGCTCTGATCGAGGAGTATGTGAGCGAGCTGATTTATCTGAATGAGCTCGTACCCTTCGTTGAGAAAATCCGCCCCTTAAGTTGCAATATGGAATGGTCCGAGTTTAAGCTTGGCCCGGACGGCCTGGTTCCGGTGGTGGTACAGGATTACCGTACCGATGAGGTACTGATGGTAGCCTATATGAACGAGGAGGCCTTCCATCAGACGACCCGGACCGGCAAGATGACCTACTGGAGCAGAAGCCGCCAGGAGCTTTGGGTCAAGGGTCTGACCAGCGGTCATTACCAGTATGTAAAGGAGCTTAAAGTAGACTGCGACTGCGACACCATTCTGGCAAAGGTATCCCAGACCGGAGCAGCCTGCCATACGGGCAATAAGTCCTGCTTCTTCCACGAGATCGCGAAAACCGATTACAAGAATACCAATCCGCTGAAGGTTTTCGAGGATGTATACAAGGTGATTGCAGACCGCAAGATACACCCCAAGGAAGGTTCTTATACCAATTATCTCTTCGACAAGGGTATCGACAAGATCCTGAAGAAGGTGGGAGAGGAAGCTACGGAACTGGTTATCGCGGCAAAGAATCCGGATCCGGAGGAGATCAAGTATGAGATGTCGGATCTGCTGTATCACGCTATGGTTCTGATGGTGGAGCGGGGTGTGACCTGGGAAGATATTACGTCGGAGCTGGCCAACCGGTAAAATAAAAACCATGGCAGTTCTGATTTCAGAATGCATTTCATAATGTATAGTAATTCCCACGAAATAAAAGGCGGTATCTTTATGAAAAAAACAGAAAGACAGGGCGGACAGTACCGGCAGCTTCTTTTGGCGCAGCGGGGGCAGGCCCCGGCTCAGGAGGAACCGGTCGGACGAATCTGGATAAGGATTCGCTTTTATGTCTGTCTCTGTCTTTTTGCGGCGTATGTGCTGTTGGACTATAGCGATACGAATATCGCTTCCTGGAACAGCGAACGGATCTGTCGGGAGGTGGAGCGGGATTACACCGAACAGCTTGGCTTTGATTTGAATCAGGTTCTGAGCCAGGCTGCGTCGGCCATAGAATAAATACAGGATCTTTAACTAATGAGTAAGACTTTTAAATTCGCATTCGTGAAAACCATCCCGGTTATGCTGGGATACCTTTTCCTGGGACTGGCCTTCGGCCTGCTTCTACAGGAAGCCGGTTACAGCTTCTGGTGGGCTCTTCTGATCAGCACTGTCGTCTACGCCGGTTCCATCCAGTTCGTACTGGTAAGTTTCCTGACCACCGGGACAAGCCTTCCGGTGGTGGCTGTGATGACATTACTCATCAACAGCCGTCATGCCTTTTATGGCCTGACCTTCATCGAAAAATTCAAGGTCATGAAATCACGGCCTTACATGATTTTCTCCCTGACCGATGAAACCTATTCCCTTTTATGTTCCTTAAAGGTGCCGGAAGAAATAGATGAAAAGAAAGTCATGTTTTTGATTTCCCTGCTGGATCAGCTTTACTGGATCGTCGGCTCTGTGGCAGGCGCGGCGCTGGGACAAGTGCTGCCCTTCGATATGACCGGCATTGATTTCGCCATGACGGCGCTCTTTGTAACCATCTTTGTGGATCAGTGGAGAGAAGCGAAGAGCCATCTGCCCGCAGTCATCGGTTTGATCAGCTCAGTGATCTGTCTTCAGATCTTCGGCGGCAGCAATTTTATCCTGCCGTCTCTCATCATTACAGTG
>USDU01000234.1 GCA_900553635.1 uncultured Lachnospiraceae bacterium
TTCGCAGTGGGCCCGGGCAGTAAAACAAAGGCCAATGTGATCAAAAATCCCCAGACTCCCACAGTCCAAAGTGAAGCCCGGTAGCCTTTTTTTACCCGGTCCATTTTTCCCGCTCCATAATTCTGGCCGATAAAGGCATTCAGAGCCGCCGCGAAGCCATCTGCCGTATTCCAGGAGACGGATTCAATCTGACCGCCCACCCGCTGTACCGCCACCGCTGCTGCGCCGTAAGCAGACACCATCCGGGTCAGCACCATGGAAATGGCGCAGTAAGCCATGCCCTGCAGGGCTGTGGGAATACCGATTTTACAGATGCCCTTCAGATATTTCGACGGGATCTTCGCATAGAGGTGAATGCCCTTCAGCACATTTTCATTTTTCCGGAACACCACGCCCAGCACCATGATTCCCATTACGATAAACTGTGCCGTCACGGTAGCAATGGCAGCCCCGACCGCTCCCAGCTTCGGAAACGGACCAAGTCCCAGAATCAGCACCGGATCCAGAATCATATTGATCGCCAGACCGATGAGGTTCGCCACAAAAGGCGTCTTGGAATCGCCCTGGGCTGTATACAATCCGGTCAGTGTCAGTGTCAGAAATGAAAATACCAGCAGACCGCAGGCCACCCGTGTGTAGGAAAAGGCCGCATCCAGCGCTTCCGGATCCGTCAGCTTGAAAAAGCCTACCAGCGGATGCAGAAATATCACACACATGGCTGAAAAAGCCAGTCCCGTCAAAAGTGACAGCTGCACTGCTGCCTGGGCGTAGCCATGGGCTTCTTCCCAATCGCCCCGGCCAATATACTGGGCCACCTGCACCTGACCGCCCATACGGGACATAGATGCCAACCCTTGCGAAAGCCAGATATACATACCGCCCACTCCGACGCCTGCCACAGCCTTAGAGCCCAGCTGTCCTATCCAGGCCATATCGGTAATATTATATAAGGTCCCAAGAAAAGACGAAGCCATGATAGGAATCGCCAGCTTCGTCAATGTCTTCAAAATGGGACCTTTGGTTAAATTTCCTTCCAATGTCTCTTCCCTTTTCTCTCTCATTACGGCAGGGCGCGCAAAATCGCCATACCCTCTGCCAGATCGCCGATTTTTCGATAATAATTCACATCCGGCTCCAGATCCCGGAAGCCCGGCTGTGGGACATAGACAGTCCGAAGTCCGGCCGCCCGGGCTGCCTTTACGCCGCTGAGCGAATCCTCAAAGGCGATAACCTCGGAAGGCTTTAAGCCCCCTCGCTTCATGGCCAGCCGATACAGATCCGGCGCCGGTTTTCCTGCCTGTACTTCATTTCCAAAAGCTGTACAGTCTAGCATCTCATAGATTCCGTGAAAACGCAGCATTTTCTTCGCCCGTTCCCGAATAGTACCGCTGGCCACACCTACGGTCATGCCTTTTTCTTTTGCCAGGGTCACGATTTCCTTTGCGTAAGGCATCAGGGGCATACGGCCATCCTCCAGCGCCCCGGCCATATATCCGTCGCGGATCGCGCGCAGCTCCGGTATAAGACGCGCTTCTCCGGTCACGCTCTCAATCGCACGCTCCAGCTCCTTTCCGCCGATGCCGTTCCAACTGTTCAGTGTCTCATCCGAAATGGGAATCCCCATTTTATGAAAGGCCATCTTCCAGCACTGGGCATAAAGACGCTCGGAATCAATCAGACAACCGTCCATGTCAAAGATAACGCCCTTGAAACGGCGTTTTCTCTTATTTTTCTCCTGCATTTCCTTTTGTTGCTCTCGATAAGTCTCGTAGAGATCCGGCCGCCGCTCTTTCGTCCGCAGAATAGATAGCTCCTGCCGCCAGCCTTCAATATTTGTGTGATTTCCGGACAACAGCACCGGCGGTACCTCTTTATCGTGCCACACCTCCGGGCGGCTGTACTGGGGATATTCCAGAAGTCCGTCCTGGAAGCTTTCAAACTCCGCGGACACTTCATTATTCAGCACCCCCGGCACCAGCCGGGAAATGGCGTCGATCATGACCATAGCCGGAAATTCCCCGCCGGTCAGCACATAATCGCCAATGGATACATAGTCTGTCACAATCTCTTCCAGCACACGCTCATCAATGCCCTCATAATGGCCGCAGAGGAAAATCACATCCTCTTCCTTCGCCAACTCCTCCGCCATGCCCTGATGGAAGGTGGTTCCCTGGGGCGTTACATAGATGGTCCGGGCTTTTTTCCCGATTTTCTCCGTCACCGAAGCCCAGGCCCGGTACACCGGCTCAGCCTGCATGACCATGCCCGCGCCGCCGCCGTAGGGGTAATCGTCCACTTTATTGTGCTTATTGTCTGCAAAGTCACGAATATTGATGGCATTCAGACCAATCGTTCCATTTTCGATGGCCCGGCCTGTGATGCTGGTCTTTAAACCATTTTCAATCATTTCCGGAAATAAAGTCAGCACATGATATCGGTTCATCAAAGCAGGCCCTCCGGGATACGCACGATCATTTTTGCAGCTTCCACGTCCACATCCAGAATGCAGGACGGAATCGCCGGAAGCAGGATCTCTTTTCCTTCGTCCGTCTCTACCACATATACGTCGTTGGCGCCGGTCTGCAGCACATCCGTCAGGGTGCCGAGACGCTTCTCCTCTTCATCGTAGACGTCCATGTCAATCAGATCTACGATGAAATTTTCATTTTCCGCAAGCGGCACCGCCTGCTCTCTATCGATTAAGAGATCTTTTCCTCTGTATTTTTCGATTTCGTTAATGTCCTGAAATTCCTGAAATTTCAGAATAACCTGATTTTTGAAAAACTTTATGCCGGTGACCTTCAGAGGCATATAGTCTTTTCCTGTGTCCAGATATACCTTTTTCAGCTTCCGGAAACGCTCCGGATCATCCGTGGTCGGGAATACCTTTACCTCGCCCTTCAGACCATGTGTGGATGAAATGACGCCTACACGCAGATACTGTTCCATTGTGTTTCCTCCCTTTTTGTCATTAATGATAGAATCCTGCAAGGCAGGATTCTCCGCCTTTTATACAATAGGAACTATTGTATAAAAGAACAGCGGGTGTCTCCACCCGCCGTTTGTGCGGAATTCTACTGAAGAATCTCCACAACTACTTTTTTCTCTTCCTTAGATGACGCTGCCTTGACAACGCTGCGAATGGCCTTGGCAATTCGGCCCTGTTTGCCGATTACCTTACCCATATCAGAAGGCGCTACGCGGAGCTCGACCAGAATGGTTTTCTCATTCTCTGTCTCCGTAACGACAACCTCATCCGGATGCTCCACCAGTGATTTTGCAATCACTTCTACTAATTCTTTCATTCGATACCTCGATTATTTCTCTACGCCTGCTGCCTTCAGGATCTTGCCTACCATCTCAGTCGGCTGAGCGCCGTTTGCAAGCCACTTCTTAGCTGCCTCAACGTCTACCTTGAAAGTACTCGGATCTGTGCTCGGATCGTAGGTACCGATCTCCTCGATAAAACGACCGTCTCTCGGGGATCTGGAATCTGCTACGATGATTCTATAGAAAGGTGCTTTTTTCTGACCCATTCTTCTCAGTCTGATTT
>USDU01000235.1 GCA_900553635.1 uncultured Lachnospiraceae bacterium
CCAGCGTTACAAAGGACTTGGTGAGATGGACGCGGAGCAGCTCTGGGAGACGACCCTGAACCCGGCGACCCGTATCTTAAAGCGCATTGAGATCGAGGACGCCCGTATGGCCTCCAGCGTCACAGAGATGCTGATGGGAACGGAAGTACCGCCCAGACGGGCATTTATCTACGAGCACGCCCGCGACGCGGAGTTGGACATATAAAGGGAGGAAGCTATGGAAGAACAGATTATACGCACAGAATATTCAGACCTCATGCAGAAATCCTACATCGACTATGCCATGAGCGTCATCATTGCAAGGGCTTTACCGGATGTGCGGGACGGCTTAAAGCCGGTACAGCGCAGAACCCTTTATGATATGTACGAGCTTGGCATCCGCTATGACCGCCCGTATCGAAAATGCGCCCGTATCGTCGGCGATACCATGGGTAAATACCACCCTCACGGCGACAGCTCCATCTACGATGCCCTGGTGGTCATGTCCCAGGATTTTAAAAAGGGCATGCCCCTGGTGGACGGACACGGCAATTTTGGCTCCATCGAGGGCGACGGCGCCGCCGCCATGCGATACACCGAGGCACGCCTTCAGAAAGTAACCCAGGAGACCTTCCTGGCGGATCTGGATAAAGATGTGGTGGACTTTGTTCCGAATTTCGATGAGACGGAGAAGGAACCCAGCGTCCTGCCTGTCCGTCTGCCGAACCTTCTGGTGAACGGATCTGACGGTATTGCAGTCGGTATGGCCACCAGCATTCCGCCCCACAACCTTGGCGAGGTTATCGACGCAGCCAAGGCCTATCTGAAAAACCCGGAGATCAGCACCGAGAAGCTGCTGGAGCTGATGCCGGGACCGGATTTTCCCACAGGCGGCATCATCGTCAACAAGGACGAGCTTCCGGCTATCTACGAGAGCGGAACCGGAAAGATTAAGATCCGCGGCCGTGTACAAGTGGAGAAGCTGAAGGGCGGTAAGGAGCAGCTGGTTATCACGGAGATTCCCTACCCGATGATCGGCGCGAATATCGCCAAATTTCTGAATGATGTCGCAGGTCTCGTGGAGAGTAAGAAAGCTCCGGAGATCACTGATATCTCCAACCAGTCTTCCAAAGAGGGCATCCGTATCGTCCTGGAGCTGAAAAAGGGTGCGGATACCGAAAACCTGAAAAATATGCTTTACAAGAAGACACGTCTGGAGGACACCTTCGGCGTCAACATGCTTGCAGTCGCCGACGGCAAGCCGGAGACCTTAAGCCTGCGCCAGATCCTGGAGCATTATATCGAATTCCAGTACGAACTGACCACCCGGAAATACCGCACCTTGCTGGCAAAAGAGCAGGAGAAGCGGGAGATTCAGGAAGGCCTTATCAAAGCCTGTGAGGTCATTGATCTGATCATTGAGATCCTGCGGGGCAGCAAGAATATCAAGGACGCCAAAGCCTGTCTGACTGCAGGCATCACCGACGGCATTCGCTTCAAGTCCGAGGCTTCTAAGAAACGTGCCGCAAAGCTTCATTTCACCGAGCGTCAGGCCCAGGCTATCCTGGAGATGCGTCTGTACCGCCTGATTGGTCTGGAGATTCAGGCTCTGATGGAGGAGAATCAGAAAACGTTGAAGAATATCGCGGAGTATGAGGATATTCTGGAAAATCATTCCAGTATGACCCGCGTCATTCTGAAAGATATGGACGCCATCAAAAAAGCCTATGCCCGTCCCAGACGGACAGCCGTGGAGAATGCGGAGGCTATTGTGTTCGAAGAGAAGAAGATCGAGGAAATGCCGGTTATGTTCCTGATGGATCGCTTCGGCTACGCTAAGACCATCGACATGTCCGTCTACGATCGCAATAAGGAAGCGGCAGACAGTGAAAATAAATATGTATTTTCCTGCATGAATACGGGAAAAATATGTATATTCACAGACACCGGAAAGCAGCACACCGTGAAGGTACAGGATCTGCCCTTCGGAAAATTCCGGGACAAGGGCGTGCCCATCGACAACTTCGGCAATTTCTCCAGCACCGAGGAGCAGATTGTCGGCATTGGCAGTATGGAAGTCCTGAAGCATCAGAAGCTGTTGTTTGGCACCCGTCAGGGTATGTTGAAAATTGTGGACGGCAGCGAATTTGAGACAAAAATGAAGACCATGGCGGCTACGAAGCTGAACGAGGGAGACGAGCTTCTTAAGGCCATTGTCACAGACGGAACCGGGCAGGTGGTGCTGCAGAGCCGGGATGGATATTTCCTGCGCTTCGATATCTCCGAGATACCGGAGAAGAAAAAGGGCGCGGTCGGAGTCCGGGGGATGCGTCTCGCAGAAAAGGACGCGCTGGAAGCGATTCATCTGTACCATGCAGGACAGGAAGAAAGCATAGAATATAAGGAAAAACAGCTTGTATTAAATAAATTAAAAGCCGGAAGCCGGGATACGAAGGGAGTAAAGGTCCGGGTGTAGGGCAAAACGCAAGGGTCGGACAGGATAAGCTGTCGATACCTGCACGAGGAGGAATTGTTATGAAGATTCTGGTTACGCTGCCTCTGAACGAGGGACAAAAGGAACGGTTGGAAATGAATTTCCGTCATCTGGAATTTTGTTACTGTCTACAGAAAGACGTGACAGAGGAGGTCATCCGGGACGCGGAGGTCATCCTGGGAAATGTGGATCCCGCGCTTTTGAAGTATGCGGAGGAACTGAAATGGCTGCAGCTCAATAACGCCGGAACCGAAGGCTTTTGCGACGGCGCGTTGCCGAAGGACGCGGTGCTGACCAACGCCACCGGCGCTTACGGCCTGGCTATCTCTGAGCATATGATCGGCGTGCTCTTTGAACTTCAGAAAAAGCTGAATCTCTACGCCCGGAACCAGCGGGAGCATGTCTGGAGGAGCGAAGGCCACGTCCATGTGATTCAGGGAAGCCGCGTGCTGGTCATCGGTATGGGCGATATCGGAACCATGTTTGCCCGGAAGATGAAGGCACTGGGCTGCCGTACCGTGGGAATCAAGCGGCGCGAAGGCCGGAAGCCTGAGGGCGTGGATGATCTCTACACCCTGGAGCGTCTGGAGCGGGAGCTTCCGAAAGCGGATATCGTAGCCATGAGTCTGCCGGGTAACCAGGATACCTATCATATGATGAACGCGGAGCGCCTGGCGCTGATGAAGGAAAACGCAGTTCTCATAAACGTAGGCCGTGGTATCACCGTAGACACCGATGCCCTGGTGAAAGCACTGCAGGAGAAACGCATCGCCGGAGCCTGTCTGGACGTGACCGATCCGGAGCCCCTGCCCGCCGAACATCCCCTCTGGGATATGGAAAATGTCATCCTGACGCCCCATATCTCCGGCGGCTACGCATTGCCCGAGACCCTGGAGCAGATTCTGACCATTTGTATCGAAAACCTGGAATGCTATATGGTACAGAGACCGCTCCGCAACCTGATTGACATGAAAACAGGGTACTGCGAGTAAGTACAGTGGCTTGGACGAGATTCATCGGAAAGTGCATGTGGAGACGGTAGTACTGCTTTCCCACAAAAAGCCAGACGGACATATCA
>USDU01000236.1 GCA_900553635.1 uncultured Lachnospiraceae bacterium
ACCGGGATCATCATGACCTGACATTCCAGCTCCTTATTCCAGTTGCCGTAGGGCGGGCGCACATACTCCACCTGCTGCCCGGTAATGGCGCGGATGGCCTCGCTGGTGTCCCTTATCTCCGCACAGGCCTCCTCCATGGACAGGCTATTGATATCCACATGGTAAAAGGTATGGTTGCCGATGAGATGCCCCTCCTCGCTCATGCGGCGGATCACGTCCTCCCGGCCCTCGATATTCTCGCCCAGCAGAAAAAAGGTGGCTTTTACACCGCGATCCGCAAGGCCGTCCAAAAGCTGCTCCGTATAGTATGGGTGAGGCCCGTCGTCAAAGGTCAGGGCAAGCCGCTTTGTTTCCCGGCCCACCGGATCCGCTTCTGCGCTTCTGACAGATTCCGATCCGGTCCGGATCTGCTGTCCGGCCTCCTGATTTTTACGCCAGAAAAAGGCGCCCAGCACCAGCATAAGCCCCAGAAGCCCCTTCCTGAGTCCCCGCTTCCATTCCGGATTTCTCCTGCTTCTTCTATTCACGGCCGCTCTCCCGGTTTGCTTTTACTGTAATATATGCCGGAAGAGCAGGCATAGAATCCTGCTCCGCCGCTTTTCTTATTTCTCTTTGTCGGACAGTTCTTCCGGATCTGTCTCCTCTTCGTCAGACGCTTCTGCCTGGTCCTTCAGGATCTTCTCTGTAATTCCTTCAAATTCCGGACGCAGCTTCCGTTTCATCTGATTTGCCAGGAAATAAACCAGTACCGGAATCAGGAGGTTATTTCCTGCCTCAGAACCCATCCCCACAATCCAGTACAGCAAAGCTCCCGCGCCAACAACGTCCAGCCCCAGTATTTTCAGATACGCGGTCTTTCTCATCTGGGTCATATCCTTCAAAAGACCGGTCAGCCAGGGCTCCACCACGTCGGAAAGCACCAGATAGCCAATTACAAAGATACCCAGCAGTACCTCAAAAATCTGCATATTGATATTTTTCGTAACCAGGGCATACGCCACATAGCCGAGCACGATTACGGTCATTCCGATGATAATACCTGTAGTCAGCCGCTGCGCCGCTTTTTTCTTTGCTTTCATCTCTTCTGTATTTTCCATATTTTCCCTTCTCCTTTTGCAAGTTCTCTGGCTCTCAGTGTACCAGAAAAAAATAATCCTTGCAAGTTCCGGGAGAATGTCTTACAGTTATCCTAATCTTTTTTGTCAGGAGGTAATTTCCCATGATTCCTAAGGATCCTATTATGCTTTTAAGCTGGATGAACACGCAGCTTCGCGATCACTACGCATCCCTGGACGACCTGTGCCGTTCCGAAAACCTGGAGCGCAGCGCCATCGAGTCTTCCCTGGCCTCTGTGGACTACGTCTACGATCCAGACACCAACCAGTTTACCTGATTCTTTTTCACAAACTACGCACCAAAACAACGAGGGGAGCGCTCGACGGCACTCCCCTCTATATGCATGGGTTTTGTTGGGTTTTCTTTTTTATTTCTGTACCTTGGACATGGCTGCTTCGTCGCAAATAACGGTTACATTCGGATGGAACTGAATGATGGAAGCCGGAACCTCCGGTGTTACCTCGCCGTAGAATGCCTTTGCCACGATGTCTGCCTTGTCTGCGCCTGTGACTACCATCAGAATCTTCTTCGCGGACATGATAGTTCCGATGCCCATGGTGTATGCCTGACGCGGTACGTCGTCGATGGACTCAAAGAAACGCTTGTTGGCCTCAATGGTCATCTCTGTCAGGTCTACGCAATGTGTCTCTTTGTCGAAGAAGCTGTTCGGCTCATTAAATCCGATGTGTCCGTCATGGCCGATACCAAGAAGCTGGATGTCGATTCCGCCAAGCTCCTGAATCAGAGCCTCGTAACGCTTGCTCTCCTTCTCCGGATCCGGCTCGGTTCCGTCCGGTACGTTGGTGCGGCTCGGGTCGATGTTAATTCTGCTGAACAGATGCTTATTCATGAAGTAGTAGTAGCTCTGGTCGTTGGAGTGATCCAGACCTCTGTATTCGTCAAGATTGACCGTTGCAGCCTTGGAGAAGTCTACCTCGCCGTTCTTGCACCACTCAGCCAGGCAGTCATAGATGCCGATGGGGGTGGAGCCGGTAGCCAGTCCCAGAACGCTGTCCGGTTTCGCGATAACCTGAGCTGCCAGAATGTGCGCTGCCATCTTGCTCATTTCTTCGTAATTCTTTACTGTAATGATATTCATACAAATTCCCTCCTGAAATTAATCATTCCCACTGGATATGATACCGCTTTCTCCCTTCGCGATATCCTCGATATTTTCATCTTAGCAATGAAAAAACACTCTGTCAACGGGATTACCGATTTGTGCAACTTATTTGTGTTTTTGTGTCACTTTTCCTTTAGATCGTTGGGATCTTTAGTCAAGCCACAAATGATTCAACGCAATTCGTTCTTCCAGAAATACCTTATTGTCTCTGCTCGGGTGAATCCGGTTGGTCAGAAGAATCATGCCTTCCCGCGTATCCATATCCATCAGAATTGAGGTTCCGGTAAAGCCGGTATGATACAGGATATGGTTTCCATATTCCTTGTTCCATCCCAGGCCTCGATCTTTGAACGTGGTATCCAAAATCGTCCGAAACATCCCTTCACTGAACAGTCGTCCGTCCCGCTGCAGATACGCCTCCACGAAACTCATCAAATCCGAAAGCGTGGAAAAAATTCCCGCACTGCCGCTCTCTCCCAGAAGATAAGCCTTGGAATCGTGGGCCACTCCGCAGACCATTCCCCGGTCTTCCTTATCCTTCAGTTCGTCTTTTCGCTCAAAATCGCCCTGTAACCCGCTGGTATGCAGAAGCAGGTGCCCCACCGTCACTTCCGGATGACGAAATTCAGACACCTGCTCTGATACGGATGTATCAAAATTCAGTTTTTTCTCATCGATGAGCTGCAGAATTCTTGTGGTGGTTCCCACAACCTTATATTTTTTGATCCTTCTCTTTTGGCCACATTACCCACATTGACTTTGTCAATCTCTACGCCCTCGCGGATCAGCTTTGCCATATCCGCGATATTCTTCGTGATAACGAAGACGCGCTCGCCCGGATACGTATTCTCCTTCAGGCGCTTCGCGGCACGCGCTACCGTAGTAATAGATAGATTTACACCCACCGGCTTCGCCATTTTCAGGCCGGACAATACCATCTCGTCCTTCAGCGCCTCGTCATTGGCCACCAGAATGCGGGTCGCGCCCACGGTATTGGTCCATACCATAGCTACCTGACCGTGAATCAGACGCTCATCCACTCTTGCGTGAACAATCTCGCCCTTCGGGCCGTCCGGATTCGCCCGGCGTACGACCTTCGCAGTCTTTACAGGTGCTGCCTTCTGCATTTTTTCTTTTAATTCATCCGCTGAATGTTCCGGCAGAAAGTCCACTGCCTGATATATTTCAATATATTTTTCAAATATTTATTTTTTGAAATATCATTACATTTTCTGTTTCAAACCACATTTGCCGAAACTATGAGAAACACGCTCCGCGAGTTTCTCAAGTTATCGCGGCAGTCGC
>USDU01000237.1 GCA_900553635.1 uncultured Lachnospiraceae bacterium
GGAGAGCCACGGCTACAGCGTGGCGATTCTGTCCCAGCCGGACTGGAAGAACCCGGAGAGCATTCAGATCTACGGGGAACCCAGGCTCGCCTTTCTCGTCTCCTCCGGAAATATGGATTCTATGGTAAATCACTATTCCGTGTCGAAAAAACGCCGGAAGACTGACGCATTCACGCCGGGCGGTGTTATGGGAAAACGCCCCGACCGGGCCGATATGGTATACAGTAACCTGATTCGCCATGTATATAAGCATGTGCCTATTATCTTAGGCGGCATTGAGGCCAGTCTCCGACGCATGGCCCATTATGATTACTGGGCGGATGGCTTTAAGCGGTCACTGCTTCTGGACAGCGGAGCGGATCTGATTTCCTATGGCATGGGCGAACGGTCCATCGTGGAGATTGCCGACGCGCTGGCTTCCGGAATTTCCATTCGGGATCTGACCTTTGTAAATGGAACTGTCTACAAGACCAGCCATAAAGAGGATATCTACGACGCGATTTTCCTGCCGGATTATGAGAGTATGAAGGCCGATAAGACTCTATATGCCAAAAGCTTCGGGATTCAGCAGAAAAATGCCGATCCGATCCGGGGAAAACGGATGGCGGAGCAGTATTCCGAACATCTGTTTATCGTGCAGAATCCGCCGGCAAAACCCTTGTCCCAGGAGGAAATGGATGAGATCTACGATTTGCCGTTCCAGCGGGCGGTGCATCCTTCCTGTCTGACGCAGGGCGAGGTTCCGGCCTTCTCGGAGATCAAATTCAGTCTGGCAAGCTGTCGGGGCTGTTTTGGAGCCTGCAGCTTTTGCGCCCTGACCTTCCACCAGGGACGGATCATCCAGGCCAGAAGCCATGAATCCCTGCTCCGGGAGGCCCGGGCTATGACAAAGGATAAGGACTTCAAGGGCTATATCCACGACGTGGGCGGTCCCACCGCAGATTTCCGGCAGCCTGCCTGCGATAAGCAGCTGAAAGCCGGAGCCTGCCCGGAACGGCAGTGTCTGTTTCCGAAACCCTGTCCGAATCTGAAGGCCGATCACAGCGATTACATCAGCCTTCTCCGGAAGCTCCGGGCCATCCCCGGCGTGAAAAAGGTGTTCATCCGTTCCGGTATCCGCTTTGATTATGTGCTGGCGGATCCAAATCAGAGTTTTTTGAAAGAACTCTGTGAATATCACGTAAGCGGCCAGCTGAAAGTGGCACCGGAGCATGTGTCCGACGCAGTCTTAGCGAAGATGGGCAAGCCGAACCGCAGCGTCTACGAGGAGTTCTGCCGCCGCTATAAAAAGATGAACGAAACCCTGCAGAAAAAGCAGTATCTGGTGCCGTACCTCATGTCCTCCCATCCGGGATCGACGCTGAAAGAGGCAGTGGAGCTGGCCGAGTACTGCCGGGATCTGGGCTACATGCCGGAGCAGGTGCAGGATTTCTACCCGACGCCCTCCACCATGTCCACCTGTATGTATTACACCGGTCTCGATCCCCGCACCATGGAGAAGGTCTATGTGCCGAAGAATCCCCATGAAAAGGCCATGCAGCGGGCGCTGATCCAGTACCGGGATCCCAAGAACCGGGAGCTGGTGCAGGAAGCCCTGGAGAAATGTGGCCGCCGGGATCTCATTGGTTATGGACCCAAATGCCTGCTTCGCCCGGAGGGAGGAAGACCCGGAGAGCGGAGTGGACAGAAAACCGATTTCCGGCAAAACAGTTCCGGGAACAGAGCAGGTGGACGCACGGAACGAACAGAAACAAACGTTCGAAAGAACGCTGGAGCGAAAAAGAAGACGATCCGGAATGTACACAAGAAGAAATAGGAGAAGCTATTTATGAGTCAATATCAGCTGATCGCCCTGGATATGGACGGCACCTTATTAAACAGCAAAAAAGAAATCAGCCCCGGATGCAGAGAAGCCATCGAAAAAGCACTGGCAGAAGGCAAAGAAGTTGTGCTTTCCACCGGCCGCTGCCGCCCGGAGCTGACAGAATTCCGGAAACTGATCCCGGGTCTCCGCTATGTGAACTGCACCAGCGGAGCTATGGTTTACGATTTTCGGGAGCAGCGGGTGATTTATTCCAACACCATAGATATCCCTGTGGTCAAGGAAATCTTCCGCCTCGCTCGGAAGGAAGAAGCCATGCTGCACATCCTGGATGAGAAATCCATCGAACAGACCAACCAGCTGGCCCACATCGATCGCTACGGCATGGGCGTCTACAAGGAGCTGCATGCCCGGGTTGTGGAGCCCCATGACGATCTGTATGGCTTCTACATGGCCAATCCATTTCCGGTGGAGAAAATCAATTTGTATCATCAGAGTATGGAATCCAGGACGCGGACCAAAGAGCGGATTCAGGCTCTGGCGCTTCCGGTGGAAATGGTAGATGCGGAGAGCTCGTCCCTGGAGCTGACTGCCACAGGCGTCGATAAGGGCGTGGGCCTTACGAAGCTCTGCGAGGCCCTCGGCATTCCGGTGAGCGCCAGCATCGCCGTGGGGGATGCGGACAATGATTTAAGTGTTCTTCGGACGGCAGGCCTTGCCGTGGCCATGGGAAATGCGTTGGATTCTGTGAAAGCGGTCTCCGATGTCACCGTGGCGGACTGTGATCACGACGGCTGCGCGGAAGCCATTTACAAATATCTGCTTGGATAAAGGAATATTGGGTAAACATCCTTGCAGTTATACACCTGATACACGCTTCCTGAATCAGAAAATCAACCAATGGGCTGAAACTGGGATACAGTTTATGGGAATGTTTCATGTGCATTTCGGTGGCACAGAAAGCCTTTCCGAAGGAGATAAAGAATATATCGTTCGCATTATGGAAGTAATGCCGAAAAAAATTGGTTGTCTGTACTTTCCTGTTGTTGTAATGCCGGAGCGTAAGGTGGTGGCATATAAGGCAGTACGCAACAATGAGAAAGTCGTAATAAAAAGAGATTGTATCAAATGTCAAGGAGGAACTGAACATGAAGAACGTGAAAAACAAGAAAATGATGGCTGTTGTTCTGCCGGAGGGATGCTTCTACGGAAATTGCAGCGACTGCGTCTATGCTGACCGGAGTGACTGGAGAGACGGCGAGGTGTACTGCCTTTGCGAGAAAGGCTGGACACACGGCTATAATCGCCCGAGTGACCGGAACGGCTGTGCCTACTATGAGGAACGCTGATAACGAAAAAGGGAGAAAGAACTATGACGGTTGCATTGTGCATGTTTGCCCTTTGGGCATGGGGCGGATGGATCTCGTGGAAGGGCATTGAAAACGGAAATGGCTGGATCGGTGTTATCCTTTCCGAGAAAATACGCAAGAGTCTGAACAAAAAAGAAAACTGGTGGAAAAAGGCGCTTCTTTCGGTGGCATTCGGCTATGTTGCAATGGGTGCAAAGGTGATAGAGTGGATTCTTACTTTTGTCATGCGCATGGTGGACGGCTCGCTTTTTAGATGAGCTGCCTTAGAAGGAGACAGTCAAAAGGAGACAGTCA
>USDU01000238.1 GCA_900553635.1 uncultured Lachnospiraceae bacterium
CACTGTTCGCTTTAAGCTTCATGGAGAAGGAACTGGTTCCGGAAGCAGAGCAGGCACACTTCATCGAGACTCTGGACGAAGTCATGATGAAAAACCCGGCCAACTGGCAGAAGCACTACCATGGCGACGACAAGCAGCTGGCACTGGCAAGAAAATACAGCTTCTCCGACCGCGCCCGCTACTACATCGGCCAGCCGGAGGTAACGGAAGCTATGGATAAGCTTTTCGAGAACCTGCGTAAATACCAGATTCCGATGAACATGCTCCACCAGTACATGCCGGTATCCTACAATAAGGTCCGCGATGGCGAGCTGGAGCTTGACCCGAGAGAGCTGGCTATGGACGGCGTGACCAACTTTATGATGGACTACGAGTACGCAGTAGCACTGTAAGCTTTTCTGAAATCTGAAACTTTAAAAATGCTGGAGATTCCAATAAAAACGAAATCTCCAGCATTTTTTACTTCATCTCATCCTTCACGTGAGCCATCACTTCATCAATATTATTGTGAAACCCATTCGCATTCAGCCAATCCATCCGTTCGCTGTCCAGTCGGAATTCAGATCCCATATTCTGATAAAGGCGCACCTCATTGCTGATCCGATTCCCCGGTTCACCGTATAAATCATCGTAGCTGCAGATGATAATCACATCCTTCTGCCCGTCCCCGTCATAATCCTGAAAGCTGACTGCCAGCACCTCCTGAAACAGCAGCGGATCCCGGTAGCCATTTTCCGTAATTCCCGGAAAATCATAGATTTCCGCATTATCCTGCACCAGGGAAAAGCTCACATCCTGATTGCCGTACATGGTCTTGCCCGGCGCATAGGAGGTAAATATCACCTCGCCCCAGCTTCCACCCAAATCTACCTTAAAGCTCTGGTTATCGATCCGGTAAATGGATCTGGAATAGGTCAGGCTGTCGTCGAACACATTGGAAAGAATCCGGTAGTCCTCTCCCTCTTCCTGTAAAGTCAGGTGGCAGGAATGCACATAAGGCCGGTAATTCTCATCCCCCGGTACGCAATCCAGCTCATAGACGCCCGCTGACAGCTCACGTCCGCTGACGCAGGTGAAGTTTACATAATTCGTGTCTCCATGCTCCGTAACCCAGACCTTTGCCTTCTCCAGATAAAACCACGGCAGCTCACGGCTCATCTCGTCCAACGTACAACCAAGCCTTTTGGTCAGAACACGGTTAATCTGTTCTGTCGTAAGCCGGACACAGTCCGTCTCTATATCTTCCCGACCGGATATCTTCAGATATTCCTGCCGCTCCGCGGCTGTCAACGGCTCCGTGGCCATGCCCGCGCCCGAATAAAAGATTTCCCCCAGATCTGCGTCCTTCGGATCCCCGTAATCCGACAGCAGAAATCCATAGTTGCCACCGTTATCGCCCTCGTTGATCCAGTCGGTGAATTTCTGCAGCTCGGCAGTGGTCAGATCGCGGGCGTCTGAGGTATCTGCTGTGTTGGTTGAACCTGCCGCCTCTGAAAATGTCTCCGCTGTATCCGCCGGATCTACTGTCTCTCCTGCATCGTCCTTCATAACCATGTCTGCATTGCCTGTATCCGACTTTTTTGAAACTACGCAGCCGCCAAGGGCTACCACTGCGCACAGGCTCCATATCAGAGCATTCATTTTTCTTTTCATGCAGCCCCTCCTTTTATCCATGCACCCGAGCTTTTCAGATTTTCTTCATTTTCATTACGGATTGCTGTGAAATTTTCCTATTTTTCTTATTGTAACGTATTTCCTATCTTCTGGCTATCTTTTCTTTCCGTTTTTGTATTTTTTAACAATTTTTCAGCAACTGTAAGCCCACAGATTTTTCATCTGATTCATCAGCTTCTGCACATCCCAGTGTTGTTTTGTCCGTTCCACGCTGTTCGGATCCTGCAAAATGATGTCGCCGTTCTTATCCACGCCTGTCAGCACCAGAAAATGTCCCGCATCCGTGAAGTCGCCCGGGCCCATCACGCAGATAATCGGCTGACCCGCCTCCAAGGTGGCACGGATATGCTTCGCATCAAAAATCACGCTGGAGACGGTAAGCCCCAGCTTTTCCGCACCGCTGCTCATCAGATCCCAGGAAGAACCGGACCCATCCACATAATAACCGTTATCCTCGGCCATTTTTGCCACCTCATAGGGATTCCACTGCGTATCGCCAGTCAGACCGCAGGTCACCATAGACAGACAGGTGGGTCCGCAGCCTGTCACTGCCAGAAAATCGCTACCATAGGTTTCGTATCCCCAGCGCTCATCCCACTGCAGAAAATGGGGAATCTCTCCCTTCATCACGTCTTTCGAAATGTCAATTTCTTCCAGTCCCTTGTATTTCGGATAATCCAGCACGAAATCCTTCGTCTCTGGGTTGCGCTCCACCAGCGCAATCAGGCTTTCCGGGTAACCCTGCTCCCGCAATTTCTGCGTATTCACTTTTCCAAACCCGCAAAAAAGATTTAACGCTGTATAGGCCACCAGCACCAGCAGGATCGCCCCCAGAAGCGTCCCGAGCATGGACGCCAGAAAGCGGATGCGGGCCTTCTGCCGATTCCGGCGGCGTCCGCGGCGGTGGTTTCCTGTATTTCCACTCCGGCGGCGGACATCCGTTCTGCTTCTCCGTACATCCCATTCATCTTCCGGATCTGCTGCGCGCTCATCCCTGTACTCTGCTTTATTCTTCTGTCTGGTCATGGTAGTCCCCTCTTCTTTCGTTGTATAGGTTCAGTATAACAAAGGGATTTCCATTCTTCTTGTACATTCTCTTTCGAATTTCTTATATTTCTCTTATTTTTTCTTTCTTCTGTTTTGTGGTCAATGGATCATTCTGCCCTCCAGAACGGCATTTCTGAACCATGAAATTAGCAATTTTCTTGTTGCCTTATTGCTTCTGCAATCTCTGCATTCAGATCATTATCCTCTGCCAGAAGAATATTCCTGCCTTCAAGGATTTCACTGCTTGATTCAGAGCTTTCAGCACGTTTTTTTACATAATAGCTTTCATCCGCTATCCTGTGTTTAAGTATAACTGTAAAGGTGCTGCCCTTTCCCGGTTCACTCTCTACATCTATGGTTCCGCCAAGCAGATCAACATATTTCCTGACGATTGACATGCCCAGTCCGGTTCCTGCAAATGAGTTCGTAGCCATATCCTCGTCTTACACCGTTTTTATCGACATAATTAAAGGTATCCTCAAAGGATCCGATACGGATGATCTGTGGCTGTTTTTCATCATTATTCTTTTCCGTAGCCCGGCAATGTACTGATAACATCATCCACATTCCTAAAACTACAAATATACCGCAAATAGTACGGCTGATTTTTTTCGACTTTTATCCATTATTCTTTTCTCCCCAAATCACCAGGTTATTACACACCACAAATCTAAAGGGAAAAATGCACTGCCTTTCCAGACAATGCATCTTAAAGGTTGCAGCTGGCTGTCATTTTACAGACCCTATAGCTGTCTTT
>USDU01000239.1 GCA_900553635.1 uncultured Lachnospiraceae bacterium
TAGAATCTGTTTCTCTTCTTGAAAAAGAAAAATGCACAACCAAATACTGACAAAGCTAATATCCCCCAAATAAACCGAGCATAGGTTACTTGAGAATGATCAACATCTTTAACATCTGTTCCGCCAGCCATATCCGAATTTGCTTCTGGTAAATCATTAGCAATTTCTTTTACTTGTTCGTAATCATAAATTACAGAATTACTTCTTGCATAAGTGACTAAATTTTCATCATAAGCTGTTGCGGTAACAGGAACAATTTCTTCTATTACACCATCACTATTAGGAATGAGGGCAACAACATCTTGGAATATTGGTAAACCGCCAACCAATATTGTATCTGCTGGAATTTCATCGATGATACTTGAAAGTTTTTTTTCATAATCATAGTTTGAATTTCCATTTTTGTATAATGCAAGGCTAGAAATGACCCATTTCCCCGCATTATCTAATACCTCTTGCTGTTCTTCCTCAGAAAGAATAGCTTTTGCATTCTCACTTAATGGAAGCCCCTTTTGGAAATTAACTACCACGGTTCCATTAACTGTATCAATCGGTAACAGATAAATATAGTTTCCGTTTTCAAGTGCATTTTCAATTTCACCTGCTACGTTAGTGGATAATTTAAAAACATTTGTATCGACATATATTTTGAAAGCACTGTCATAATTTATGTCCTCTGCTGTAATGGATATGTTTTTATCACTGTATACATCATTAACAGCGGTTACAATTTTGTCTGAAATGTTGCTTAATTCCGATTCGGCGTTGCCCGAAAAATCGGATGCAAATGCTGTTGCAGAAAACATGAACATCATAGAAAGCGTTAATAAGCAAGTGATTATTTTTTTCATATTCGTTACCTCCGTAAGCGCCAAATAATAATGCGGTTAGATACAAGATTACTCCAGCCCTTTGCGAGTTGGAGTAATTCACTATAATTCACATGCGATTTTTGATAGATTGGAGTTTTTCACTCCAAGGTGCCAGTTCCGCCAGCTGTTCATCGGTCATATTTTTACTCGGTCGGTTCTCCAGCAGAAATTTAAGATATCCGTAGATGTTCAGCCCATGTGCTTTGGCCATCTCAACCATTGTGTAGACTACTGCGCTGGCATTCGCTCCGTCCACGGAACTGCTGAACAGCCAGTTTTTTCGCCCCACTGCGAACGGACGGATCGCATTCTCACTGAGATTATTGGTAAAGCTGCACCGCCCGTCTTCCAGATAGGTTTCCGCTATATCACGCCTGTTGAGAACATAATTCACGGCTTTATCCAGCCGGGTATTCCGGACGGGCTTTTGCTGGTCAAGCCACGACCAGAAAGCCTCCAGAACAGGTTTTTCCTTCTCGAGACGCAGTTGTTTCCGCTTTTCATAATTACCGGGATACTTTTTGTTAATGGAGTCTTCCATGGCAAACAACCGATTGCAGTACTGGACTCCCTGTACTGCAGGCTGGCTGTAGTCATACTGCTTCCCTTTTGGAACAGCGTCGATAAAGTATCGGCGGATATGTGCCCAACAGGAGCAGCGCCTGATCCCAGGCAGACTGTTATAACCCTGATAGCCGTCCGTTTCCAGATATCCGCTGTAGCCTTCCAGAAACTCCTTTGCATGGCTGCCGCTCCTGGTCGGGGAATAGCCATACAGGATGATCTCCGCAAGTCCGTCCTCACCGCTTCGGAACAGCCACATGAATGACTGGGTCTGTGCCCTGCGTCCTTCCTCTTTCAATACCTGGACCCGCGTCTCATCTGCCATCGCAAAACTACGTTTCAGCAGCTCCCGATGAAAGTAATCGTACATTGGCTGAAAATAGTTCTTTGAACAGTAGATGATCCAGTTTGCAAGGGTCGTCCGGCTGATCTGCACCCCATACTGCTTCCAGTCCTTTTCCTGCCGGTAAAGTGGAAGCCCGTTGGCATACTTCTGGTACATAGTCCATGCAGCTGCAGATGCTGATGCAGGTCCTTTTCCAAGCAGAGCTGGCGGAACCTGAGACTTTACGATCACAGGCTTTTCTGTATCGCCGAGTCCTTCCTTGCAGGAGGGGCATCCATAGCTCTGGCTGTAGTATTCGATCACTTTACAGGTGGCAGGAATAAATTCCAGTTCCCGGCGGACATATTCCTCGCCGATCAGGACCATCTGCGTACCACATACCGGACAGATCTGATCAGTTCCGTCTGCTCCGCTATCATTGTTTTCAGTTGTGATACGGTATCTTTCAGCTCTCGAAGCTGGATATCTTTTGCACTGGAAGCCATCGTTTCTCTCCTCGGATTTGATTCCTTTATTATACCAGAAAGGGGGCTTTTACTAAAGGAAAACAACGCCTGAAAAATGCCGGATTTACAAGGGATTTCCGGATTTTTCCATGCAGGATTTCTGCCAGGATCCACGAGCTTTTTATTCTGCTTTGAGGGCTTTTGGCTGGTCAATATCAATCCCGGACATCAGCCAGTCAAACTCCCGCCAGGAAAGATTCCGGACCTCTGACTGCTTTCTGGGCCATTGATAACCGCCGCGGACAGACAATCGCTTATAGATCAGAACGAAGCCATCCGGTTCGCGGAACAAGGCTTTCATCCTGTCCCGTCTTCTTCCACAGAAAAGGAAGAGAGCACTGGACGACGGATCCATCTTAAGCTGGTCTTCGATAACGGTGCAGAGTCCGTCAATAGATTTCCTCATATCCGTGTAGCCACAGACAATGTAGATCTTCTCAAGTATGGAAACATCACCTAACGTGAAAACTCCTGAAGCATGCGAAAAGTCCTGGTGAGCAGAACAGGATCCGCATCATTTCTGATGCGGACTGTGATATCCTTCATAGAAACTTCAATCGTATGTGAATTGTCAAGGTTCGAATTTAGCATCTGCGATGCGGTATGCTGTTCCGGAATGTGATCCGGAACAATGTCAATGGGAACCACGTCCTGTTTCGGGCGTGGAACCTCAAGATGACCATAATTCGCCGCTGGGATCTGATCCGCTGCTGTTTTCCGGCAACGGCTGACCCAGTTGTAAAAGGTGCTTACTGCAATGTCGTTTTCACGACACCAGTCAGCATCTGTCATGCCGCTCTGACGGCATTCATTGATAAGTCTGATCTGTTCCACCATCGGAACGCGGGTCTTGCGAGTACCTGCCATAACCTATCCTCCATAATTGTAGTGAAATAATCTATAGCTATCCTCTTAATTAGCGCAAATTCCAGATGCGTGGAAGCACCCTTTGCAATCGTTCGTACTTATTGTTTCTAAGGCCGCTTTTACAGCCTCAGGTAGTTCAGCAGCAACGCGGACTTTCCTCTTTCTGAGAAAGGATTTCATTTTTGACCACATTTTTTCAATAGGGTTCAAATCTGGACTGTATGGTGGCAAATATAGATAGGAGATCCCTGCCTTGTCTAAAAGTTCCATC
>USDU01000240.1 GCA_900553635.1 uncultured Lachnospiraceae bacterium
AGCGGATCATAGAGGATCCAGGTCACATTCCGGCAGATAATATAATCAAAGCTCTCATCCGGGAAATCCAGCTGATGGTTATCCATCTGATAAAGTTCCGCATGGACTCCCGCTTTTCCCGCATTTCGGGCTGCTGTCTCAACCATTTTTTCAGAACAGTCAATTCCTGTCACCTGCCATCCCATACGTCCCATCAAAACTGCAAAAAATCCCGGACCGGTTCCGATATCCAGTACCTTTCCTTTTTCGCAGGGCGCATGATTTTTCAGAATTTCACTCCATTTTTCTGCCAGCTCTTCTGCAAATTCATTCTGCACAATAGCGTCATAGCCATCCGCGCAATAATCCCAGCGTTTTCCGATTGTTTCCGCCTGTCTTTGCATCTTGTTCCTCCATTTCTTCATCTATTCTATAAAAGCTTCCGCTTCTTTGACCGGTCTCAATAACTGAGGTTTCACGGTTAAATATCCGGAATAGCGCAGCTCCACCCCGCAGGGCTGCCGCGCCGGTCAGTCCTGCCACAAGCATGCTGAGCACCAGGCAGATAGCTGTTCCCTTCCGGATACGCCTGTAGTCCTCCGCTCCTTTACACTGTCCGGAAAATGCCATAATCGCCTGCCCAAAAGCCACGATTGGCAGATAGATAATCAACTCCACCTTAAAATACGCAGTAAACGCTGCAATGGAATCTTCTCCAAAGGAATTGATAAAATACTGTGCTATCACATTGGACAGGGTAATCACCAGAGACTGGCATCCGGCCGGGACGCCGATCCGAATCACTTCTTTTAAAATAGACGCTTCAAAACGGATCTCCCTTCCATGCAGCCGATAAGGATCTGGAAGCCGGCTCAGATTATAAAGTGTAATCGCAGCCGCCACACTTTGTGAAAAAAGCGTAGCCCAGGCTACTCCGCAGACGCCATCATGAAATACACGGATAAACAGATAATCCATTCCCACATTTACAAGGCCGCCCGCAAATTGGGCCGCCAGCGGCGAACGGGAATCCCCCAAGGCGCGCAATACACCGGATCCTATATTGTATACAAAAAGTGCCGGAAAAGACAGCATATAGATTCGAAGATAGCGCACCGCGCTTGCCTGCAGTTCCACCGGCGTGTGGACCAGTCGGAGATATACCGGAGCAAAACCCATTCCCAGCAGCATAAACAGCAGTCCGCCTGCCAGACAGAGAGCTACCGCATTATGCACGGCTTTTTTCAGCTTTTCCTGCTCTCCTGCTCCATAAATCTGGGATACCACTACGCCGGAACCCACAGACATGCCACCAAAAAAGCCCACCAGACAGGTAATCAGAAGACTGCTGGCTCCAATGGATGCGGATGCGGATTTTCCCAGAAAGTTACCGGCATAAATTAAATCCACGGTATTATAAAGCTGCTGTACCAGGCTGCTTAAAAGCATGGGAATTGCAAACAGAATCAATTTTTTCCCGATATTTCCTTTTGTCAAATCACGAACTTTTGCCATTTTTCACCTCATTCTGCGAAAGAAAACAGTGGCTGTGAAACGGCCTACGCCATATCACAGCCACTGTTTATTATAATCATCCGTGTTCTTTTCCTACAAGCCCGGTAGGGGGTTTTTAGTAATGCCAGTTTTTCCTGCAAATCCATTACTTAACAGAATCTATTTTTCCGAAACTTACATTTTTTTTGCAAGTGCCGCTCTGACAGAACCTTTTGGATCTTTCACCAGCAAAACAATCAGCCATACAATCAACCCCAGAGCTACCACTGAAAATCCCAGGAAACTGTCATTCAGCATGTCTGCAGGTGCCGGTGCAAAATATTCGGCTCCCAGCTCCATATATTCAAAAATGGCATCTCCCAGCCACATCAGAGATGCTCCCCCATACATAAAGCAGAGGATACCAAGCTTCATGCTTACGGATTCCATTACAGAATATATTTTCGCCACAGTTTCTCCAGACACCAGCCCAGGGTCACTGCCTTCACATCTTCCGCAGCCTCCACCGTATAGACCTTCACCACCTGGCCGTCCAGCAGATAGCGGACACTGCCCAGAAGCGTCCCCGGCTCCACCGGAGCGGTTACCTCCTGAGAAATATGGGTTTCCACTTGCACCTGCTCGTCTTCCGAGAGCAGAAGCTTCAGATCAGGTTCCTCCGACGAAAGACGAAGCCGGATCCGGGCCTCTTCCTCCAGATTTCCATTGTCCGGAAGCCCGTTCTTCACCGGAAGCTCCGGAAGCTTCGGCTCCTGCCACACCTTCCGGTAGGTAAAACGCTCCAGGCCATAACTCATAAGCTTACGGGTATCGCTCCATTTGTAGCTGCGGTTGTTGGGCCAGCCGCAGGCCAGAAGCGCCACGATAAAGGTCCGTTCCCCCTGCCGCAGAGCCCCCACATAACAGTACCCAGCATTCCCCGTAAAGCCGGTCTTGCCGGTCAGAGCGCCTTCCATCATATGCAGAAACGCATTTTTATTGCCCACGGTAAAGGTTCTTATGCCCTCCAGGTCGCTAAAGCTGTACGCATTTGTCCGGGTAATTTTTAAGAACTCTTCCTTTTTCGGAGACTGCATAATGCAATAACGCAAAATCCGGGCCAGATCCGCAGCCGTGGTCGAATGAACACCCGTGTCATCCTCCGCATCCAGTCCATTGGGCGTAATAAAGTACGTGGCGTAACACCCGATATCCCGGGCCTTGGCATTCATGAGCCGCGCGAAATCCGCCACCGACCCGCCCACATGCTCCGCTATCGCCACCGCGCTGTCATTATGAGACTCCAGCATCATAGAATAGAGAAGATCCCCCAGCCGATAATGCTCTCCCGCCCGCAGATGAAGCTGCACGTCCGGCATAGATGCCGCGTAGGCCGATACTGTCACCAGATCGTCCGGATTCGCATTCTCCAACGCCAAAATCAGGGTCATGATTTTGGTGGTGCTGGCCATGGGACGCTGTTCCTCCGCGTTTTTGGCATACAAAATACGCCCGGTATCGGCGTCCATCAGGGCGGCTGACTGAGCGTAGAGAGCAAGGGAGTTGTCGCCTGACGCGGCCCCGGCCTCTACAGGCAATACAATGACAATGAAATGCAGGAACAGAAGGATCGAAAGCAAAGCGGCCAGAATTTTTTTCATAATCAGGGGACATCCCAGGGTATGTTTTCATTTTATATTTATTCTCGGAGAGGACGTTTTATTCGGGTGCATAAAAATACCCTCCTCACTGGTTGTCCAGTAAAGAGGGTACCTATCACTTGCCGGAAGGGATTTTATGAACTTAATTCTCCAGAGCCTGATAGCTTTTTGACAGGAAAATGATGTACATGATACCTGCCACCAGACTCAGGATCACGGTAATGACACTGCCTGCGACCGCCAACACGGTTCCCAGAACAGGAATCACCGCCAGAATCGTCAGGATA
>USDU01000241.1 GCA_900553635.1 uncultured Lachnospiraceae bacterium
GTTCAAATTCATGGTTCATGCGGGTATACTGCTCCAGCGCCATATCCAGCGCAGCGCCGGACAGCTCCTTCATCTGCGCTTCGATCTCCCGGATACGGGTCTCCAGATCGATAACGTCCTGCTTGACCGTCAGCAGCTCCTGGTAAATGGTATGATCACTGTTCAGATCCTGATGCTGTGCCAGATAGCCGATGGTTTTGCCTTTTGCCAGAACCACCTCGCCGGAGTCTGCTTCCATTTCCCCGATGATGATTTTTAAAAGGGTGGATTTGCCTGCGCCGTTGATACCGACCACGGCGGCCTTTTCCCGATCCTCCATGTGGAAGGACGCGTTTTTCAGAATCACGTCGGTTCCGAAGGCTTTGTTTATATTTTGACATGCTAATATCATAAAAACACCTCTGTTTTTCGTTGTTGAATGTCACACGAAGTTTATTATAGCGAAAAATACAGGATTGAACAAGATAAAATCTACGATTCTTTCAGAAGAATCCAGTAAAAAGATTGACAAAAAATTTGCTTTTCGATTATAATAAAAACAGTTTTGAAAGATTTATTGAGGGATGTGCAGAATATTATGGAAGAGAGAGAGATCTCAAAAGCAGTTATCAAGCGGCTGCCGCGCTATTATCGCTATCTCGGAGAACTGATGGAAAATGGAGTAGAACGTATTTCCTCCGGCGAGCTGAGTAAGCGGATGAGTGTCACGGCGTCACAGATCCGGCAGGATCTGAACAACTTCGGCGGTTTTGGACAGCAGGGGTACGGATACAATGTCAAGTATCTGTATGAGGAAATCGGCAAGATTCTGGGCCTTGACAAGAAACATAACATGATCATCATCGGCGGTGGTAATCTGGGACAGGCTCTGGCCAATTATGTAGATTTTGAAAAACGCGGTTTCTACATAAAAGGCATTTTTGATGTAAATCCTATTTTAAAGGGCTTAAGCGTCCGGGGCATCCAGATTCACATGCTGGAGGATCTGGAGAGCTTCATCAAGGATGAAGATATTCAGATTGCGGCATTGACGCTGCCCAAGTCCAAGGCGGAGGAGATGACGAAGCTTCTGGTTCAGTATGGGATCAAGGCTATCTGGAATTTCGCCCATATCGATCTGGATGTTCCGTCGGATGTCCTGGTAGAGAATGTTCATTTGTCAGAGAGCCTGATGCAGCTTTCTTACAATATTACACGGTATGAGAAAGAGCATCCCCGTTCCTGACGGAGTATCAGAGTGAGGTATGATAAAAGGGAGCTTTTGGCTCCCTTTTGCATGTAAAACGCATAGTATATTAAGGATAGTGAGGAGTGTCAGACGTGAAAGGATATAAGCGCGTGGCGGCTTATGTGGATTTGGATGCCATAGAAGATAATTTTGAGGCTATGAAGGCAAACCTGAAAGAAAAAACAAGAATTGCGGCTGTAGTAAAGGCCAACGGGTATGGACATGGAGCAGCGCCCATTGCGAGAATGATAGAAAAGAAGGATTATCTGTGGGGCTTTGCGGCAGCGACCATTGAAGAAGCTGCAGAGCTTCGAAAAAATGGCATTCAAAAGCCAATCCTGATTCTTGGGTACGTATTTCCGGAGGATTATGAGGAGCTGGTGCGCCTGGATATCCGCCCCGCGGTATTTCGGCTGGATATGGCGAAGGAACTGTCTGCGGAAGCGGTTCGACAGCAAAAAGAAGTACGTGTTCATATTAAAGTAGATACCGGTATGAGCCGGATTGGATTTGCGGATACCAAAGAGAGCGTGCAGGATGTCTGCGCTATCAGTAGGCTTCCGGGTATCAGGATGGAGGGGCTGTTTACCCATTTTGCCAAATCTGACGAGCTGGATAAAGCGGCTACCGAGAAGCAGCTTGCCCGGTACTGCGCGTTCCGGGAAGCCTGTGAGGCAGCCGGCGTGAAATTTCAGATTCATCACTGCTCCAACAGCGCCGGCATCATTGATTTGCCGGAAGCAAATCTGGATATGGTACGGGCGGGTATTACGGTATACGGTCTGTATCCTTCCGACGAGGTGAAGAAGGAGCTGGTTCCCCTGAGACCGGCGATGGAGATGAAAAGCCATATTGTACATGTAAAGACCATCGCGCCCGGAACGGAAGTAAGCTACGGCGGCATTTATACGGCGGATTCTGCGCGCCGGATTGCTACCGTCCCTGTGGGCTATGCGGACGGGTATCCGAGAAGCCTGTCCAATAAGGGCGTGGTGCTGATCGCTGGTAAGCGGGCGCCTATCTGCGGCAGAGTCTGTATGGATCAGATGATGGTAGATGTGACGGAGATTCCGGAAGCAGTTCCGGGCATGGAAGTGACCATGTTTGGCAAAAACGGAGAAGCATTTCTGTCCGTGGATGAGCTGGCGGAGCTGTCCGGGCGGTTTAACTACGAATTTGTCTGTGATTTGTCCCAGCGCGTTCCGCGGATTTATCTGCGGCACGGGCAGGTGTCTGAGATTCACGATTTTTACGCCTGAAAAAGCCGGCGTATAGACACGAAAATTTTGGAAATACTTGAGAGGAAAGACCTTATGTATTTTTTAAATTGGAGTGTGAAAAATGTGATAATCAAACGGGGCGATGTATATTACGCGGATTTAAGACCGGTGATTGGTTCCGAGCAGGGCGGTGTGCGCCCGGTGCTTGTGATTCAGAATGATACCGGCAACCGGCACAGTCCCACAGTCATCGTGGCGGCCATTACCTCGAAGATGAATAAAGCGAAGCTGCCGACCCATGTGGAACTGAGCACCAGACAGTGTCAGATTGTACGGGATTCCGTGATTCTGCTGGAGCAGCTACGGACCATTGACAAGCAGCGGCTCCGGGATAAAATCTGTCATCTGGATGAGCGATCCCTGCAGCGGGTCAACGAGGCTTTGCGGGTGAGTCTGGATCTGGATACATAAGACTTGCCATTCAAAAAAATTAGTGCTAAAATAGAGAGAACCGTCTGTCGGGAGCTGACAGAACCGGCGGCAAAAAGTACAGAACAGGAAGAATAGGAGTGTTTAGATATGTCAGGACATTCAAAATTTGCGAACATTAAGCATAAGAAAGAGAAAAACGATGCTAAAAAGGGTAAGATCTTTACAGTGATCGGACGTGAGCTGGTTATGGCTGTTAAAGCCGGCGGTCCGGACCCGAACAATAACAGCAAACTTCGTGACGTAATTGCAAAAGCAAAAGCAAACAACATGCCGAATGATACTATTGAACGTGGTATCAAGAAAGCGGCAGGTGCTGATTCTGCTGATAACTATGAAAAGGCTGTATACGAAGGATACGGACCAAACGGTGTTGCCATCATCGTTGAAACTCTGACAGATAACAAAAACCGTACTGCTGGTAATGTACGTAATGCATTTACAAAGGGTAACGGAAGCATCGGAACTCAGGGAT
>USDU01000242.1 GCA_900553635.1 uncultured Lachnospiraceae bacterium
ACCGGCAGGCGGAGGTGATCTACGCTTACGTGGACTGTAAGCATGAGGTGGAGACCTCGGATATCATCCGGGCGGCCTGGGCTGACGGCAAACGGGTGGCTGTCCCGAAGGTACTGGGACAGGATATGAAGTTCTTCTATATCACTTCTCTGGAAAATGATCTGGAGGAGGGGTATTACGGAATCCGGGAGCCTTACGAAAAGCACGCGGCAGATGAAAGCGGAGACGAGGAAAAAGCCCTGATGCTGATGCCTGGCGTGGCTTTCGATGAGGAACGGCACCGGATCGGTTACGGCGGGGGCTTTTATGACCGTTTCCTGGAGGCGCATCCGAAGCTTTCCAGAGTGGCGCTGGCTTTTGAATTCCAGGTAAAAAAAGAGGTTCCTTATGAAGCGTTTGACATCTGTCCGGAGAAAATCGTGACAGAGAAACGGGTAATCGGGAGGAAATAGATGACATTAGAGTGTATTGGACAGAAAGCAAAGGAAGCGGAACCGATTCTCCGGGTCATGACCCGGGAGGAGAAAGACCGGGTACTTTTGAAAGCGGCAGAGCTTCTTGTAAGCGAGCAGGAAAAGATCCTTGCATCCAATGAAAAAGATATGGAAGCGGGACAGGAGCGCGGCATGAAGCCGGGACTTCTGGACAGGCTGAAGTTGACCGAAGATCGCATCGCGGGCATGGCGGAAGGTCTTCGCCAGATTGCGGACTTACCGGATCCGGTGGGGGAAGTCATGAAGGACTGGGTGCCGGAAAATGGCCTGCATATCCGTCAGGTGCGGGTGCCTCTTGGCGTCATCGGCATCATTTACGAAGCCCGGCCCAATGTGACTGCGGACGCCTTCGGACTTTGCTTCAAAACCGGCAATCCGGTGGTGTTGCGGGGCGGAAGCGACGCGATTCATTCCAATCAGGCCATCACCGAGGTGCTGCAGCAGGCATTAACAGCCTGTGGTTGCCCGGAAAGTGCTATCCAGCTTCTGACGGATACCAGCCGTGAGACGGCTGCGGCCTTTATGAAGCTGAACCGGTACATAGATGTGCTGATTCCCAGAGGAAGTGCCGGGTTAATCGCCACCGTTGTCAATAACAGTACGATTCCGGTCATTGAGACAGGATCCGGTAACTGTCACATCTATGTGGATGAGACGGCGGATCTTGAGATGGCCGTGAATATTGTATACAATGCCAAGACACAGCGCATCGGCGTCTGCAATGCCTGCGAGTCTCTGGTGGTAAACCGTAAGGTAAAAGACGCATTTCTGCCTCTGCTGGCAAAGAAGCTTCAGGAGAAGCAAGTGGAGCTTCGCGGAGACAAAGCAGCCAGAGAAGCGGTTCCTATGACGGCAGCCACAGAGGAAGACTGGGGTACGGAGTATCTGGATTACATTCTTTCTGTGAAGACCGTAGATAATGTAGAGGAAGCCATTGCCCATATCAATCGTTATAATACCGGACATTCCGAAGCAATTATCACAGAAAATCAGGAACATGCAGAGAAGTTTTTAAAGGAAGTGGATGCAGCGGCAGTCTATGTAAATGCTTCGACCCGCTTTACCGACGGCTTTGAGTTCGGCTTTGGCGCGGAGATCGGCATCAGTACCCAGAAGCTGCATGCCAGAGGTCCCATGGGTCTTGTGGCGCTTACTTCTTACAAATACGAGATTACCGGCCATGGCCAGGTAAGGGGGTAATACATGAGAGTAATAGCAGGAACAGCCCGGAGTATGCCGCTGAAATGCATTGAGGGGCTGGATACCAGGCCGACCACCGATCGAATTAAGGAAACTTTATTTAATATGCTGCAGCCGGAGATCCCGGGCTGCCGGTTTCTGGATCTTTTTGGCGGAAGCGGGGCTATCGGTATCGAGGCCTTAAGCCGGGGCGCGGATTTCGCGGCCTTTGCGGAAAATAACCGGAAGGCTTACGACTGCATCGGCGACAATCTGGTCTTCACGAAGCTCAATGACCGGGCGCGGGTATTTTTTATGGACGCTTTGGGAGCGCTTCGGGTGCTGGAGGGCGAAGAGCCCTTCGATATCATTTTCCTGGATCCGCCCTATGGAAAGGGACTGGAGCGGGATGTACTTGGTTACCTTCAAAATTCCAGCCTGATGACTGCCGATACAACCATTATTCTGGAGGCGTCACTGAACGAAGAGACAGACTGGGTTGAAGATCTGGGCTACCGGATCCGCAAGGTAAAAAAATACAAGACGAATAAGCATCTCTTTATCGAGATGGATGAGGATGACGAATGATTAGAGCAATTTATGCAGGAAGCTTTGACCCGGTGACGAAAGGACATCTGGATGTGATTGTCCGCGCTTCCCGGATCGTGGACGAGCTGGTGGTGGGTGTCCTGAACAACCGCGCCAAAACTCCGTTGTTTTCTGTGGAAGAACGTGTTAAGATACTAGCAAAGGCAACAAAAGATATCCCGAATGTGGAGGTGAAAGCATTCGAGGGCCTGTCAGTGAACTTTGCCAGGGAAAACCATGCCCAGGTGATCGTTCGAGGGCTTCGTGCTGTCACGGATTTTGAATATGAACTGCAGATGGCCCAGACTAATCGTGTTCTGGCACCGGATGTGGACACCGTTTTTCTTACAACCAGTCTGGAATATGCATACTTAAGCTCCACGATCATGAAAGAAGTTGCTAATTTCGGAGGAGATCTGAGCAAATTCGCTCCACGTGAGATTACGGATGCAGTCGAAGAGAAATTGAAAAAAAGAGAAACAGAGAAATAAGGAGAGTGTATTATGAGCAGCAGAATTGAACAGATTATTCAGGAGATTGAAGAGTATGTGGACAGCTGTAAATTCCAGCCTCTTTCCACTACCAAGATCGTAGTGAATAAAGAAGAGATTGAGGAACTTTTACGTGAACTGCGTCTGAAAACTCCAGATGAGATCAAACGTTATCAGAAGATCATCAGCAATAAGGATGCAATCCTTGAAGACGCTCAGTCCAAAGCAGATGCTATTATCGCAGATGCTCAGGCCAAAGCACAGGAACTCGTTACACAGCATGAGATCATGCAGAAAGCATATGCTCAGGCTAATGATACAATTAACGCAGCTAATAAACAGGCACAGGAAATCCTTGATTCCGCTACACAGGATGCAAACAGCATTCGTTTAAGTGCTATCACATACACTGATGACATGATGGCAAATATCGGTTCCGTCCTGAACCAGACTCTTGAAGACGCAGGTGGTAAATACAAAGGATTTATCGATGCTCTCCAGAGTTGTCTTGATGTTGTTAATCATAACCGTCAGGAACTTGCTCCTCAGACCGCACAGGCAGCAGCTATGACCGGATCTTATCATGAAGAACCGGCAG
>USDU01000243.1 GCA_900553635.1 uncultured Lachnospiraceae bacterium
CCGACCCGATACGGCCTTTGTGATCGCCCGGGAGCTGGGAATCGCCACAAAGCCGGCGGACTGCCTGAGCGGCGCGCAGATCGACGCCCTCCCGGATCGGGAATTTGCCCGGAAGGCCGGGCGCTGCTCGGTCTTCGCCCAGGTGTCTCCGGAACATAAGATGCGCATTGTTCGGGCATTGAAGGCCTCCGGCCACATCGTGGCTATGACCGGCGATGGCGTCAATGACGCGCCCTCCCTGAAAGCCGCCGACGTGGGCATAGCCATGGGCGTCACCGGCACCGATGTGGCAAAAAATGCCGCCGATCTCATCCTGACCGACGACAATTTCGCCACCATCGCCAAAGCCATCGCCGAAGGTCGCGGCATCTACGCCAATATTAAAAAGGCCGTACTGTTCCTGCTCTCCTCGAATTTCGGGGAAATCATGACCATGTTGGCGGCGATTCTGATGAATTTCAGTTCGCCGCTGAAGCCCAGCCACATTCTCTGGATTAACCTGATTACCGACAGTCTGCCTGCGCTGGCCCTCGGTGTGGATCCAGAGAATCCGGCGCATTTCATGCGCCAGCCACCTCGCCCGAAGAATGAGAATCTGTTCGCTTCAGGCGGACTTTCCTGCACACTGCTCTACGGTTTTCTGATTGCGTTTATCAGTACGGCGGCCTTTCTCTGCCTGCCCGTGGCTCTGCTGCGTGGCGTAGGGTTGCCGCTTACTTTAACGAACCTGCGTCTGCTTCTGGTCGAGCCGCAGCTTTTGGCCCGCTGCCAGACCTATGCATTTACAGTGCTTGGTATCTCACAGCTCTTCCATGCAGTGGGCATGCGGGATGTGGAGACCAGCCTGTTCCGTATGAATCATCTGGAAAATAAACTGATGCTAGCCGCTTTCGCTATCGGAATCGGACTGCAGGTTCTTGTGACGGAATTTCCGTATTTTGTGACGGCCTTCGGTACCTGTAGGCTGGCTCCCGGGGAATGGGCAAGGCTAATTTTACTGTCGGCCGCGCCGCTGCTGGCCCATGAGCTGCTGATTTTAACACAATAATTTTAATACCGCCAACACCAGCAGCAGCCCTCCCCCCACCTGGCTTGGACGAAATGGTAAGCGCCCACTCACACATTTCCCGGCATGTTCTCCCAGCAGCAACGCTGTCAAACCCGTAACGATGCCGAAAAGAAAAGCCGCGGCCAGATAGAATACTTCTTCCCTGCCTGCGCCCACGCCGCCTGCCAGACTGTCCAGCGACAGCGCCACGCTTAAAGTCAGAGCCTCCGGACAGGTCACAAAACGGTCCTGATTTTTATCCGCTTTTGCCACTTCTTCATGGTCTGAGCGGTCCAGCAGGCTCCAGACGCCGAGGCCTGCCAGTATCACGGCCCCGAACATCCGCCCTGCGATCTCCGGAAAATAACTTTCTGCCGCGCCGCCAAGCCCCATGGACAGAGTCAGAATCACAGCTGGAATACCCGTCAGCAGGAACGCCGCTGCAGGAGACAGCCGAATTCCACCTGCTCCGTATGTGAAACCGACGGCAAAGATATCGGCTGACAGGGCCGCCGCCAGTAAAAAAATCTGTGTCAGAACAGAAACCATATTTCCACCAGATTTACTTGGTTTCTTTTATCATATTCCAGAAAAAGGAGCTGTGTTTATGGAAAAAGAATACTTGCTGCGTGAAAAACCCTTAAAAGCCCTATGGCTCTTCTCCCTTCCCATGATGGTGGGCAATCTGTTTCAACAGTTTTATACCATGGCTGACTCCATGATCGTTGGGCGCTTCGTGGGGGAAGACGCGCTCGCCGCCATCGGCGCGTCCTATGCCCTGACCAATGTGTTTATCTGTATCGCCATCGGGGGTGGCGTGGGTGCAGGTGTATTAACCGGGCGATATTTTGGCGCGCGGGAATACCTGCGGCTTCGACTCTGCATCCGCACGGCGCTCATGACCTTTCTGGTCTTAAGCCTGCTGCTTTCCGCTTTCGGTCTTTTGTTCTGCAGTGCCATTCTTCGTGCTTTGCATACGCCGGGAAATGTGCTTCCGATGGCTTCTGCTTATCTGATGATCTATTTTCTGGGCTTGCCCTTTCTCTTCCTGTACAATGTGCTTTCCGCTATGTTCAACGCCCTGGGACGTTCCCGGGTGCCGCTGTATCTATTGATTTTTTCTTCCGCACTAAACATTGGGCTGGATCTGTGTCTGGTCTGCGGGCTGAAGCTCGGCATCGAAGGAGCCGCCTGGGCGACGCTGGCTGCCCAGGCAATATCAGCGGTTCTTTCTTTCCTTCTGTTTCGTCGAACGCTGAATCAATGTACTGCTCCCGGCACAGTTCCCCTCTACGCCACCCTATTCAGCCTTACCGAACTCGCCGCCATCACCCGCATCACCCTTCCTTCTATCTTCCAGCAGGCTACCGTCTCCATCGGCGCCATGCTGGTCCAGGCTGTCATCAATCCATTCGGATCCCAGGTGCTTGCCGGCTACGCGGCAGCTTCCCGGTTGGAGAGCTTCTGCATCGTTCCCATGTCGGCTCTGGGGCAGGCCATGTCCGCTTATACTTCCCAGAACCTGGGAGCCGCCAGCAAAGCTACCATCAGCGCAGAGCCGCTTTCCCAGGCTCATGATACCGCCCAAAAAAATCTCAGCTCCCCTGAGGCAGACGCTGAGACTTCTCTCCACTATATAAAAAGAGTACGTCAGGGCTACCGTGCCGCTCTCGCGCTCGCCGGTGGATTTGCCGTACTCCTCTTTATCTTTCTTCTGTTGTCCGCCCGTCCGCTGATCGCCTCATTTCTCGGCCCCGGCGGAACAAATCTCGCTCTGGAAACCGGCGTACAATACCTGCATTTCATCAACTTCTTTTTCGCCCTCATCGGTCTGAAAATGTGTACCGACGGAGTCTTACGCGGAGCCGCCGATATGGGTATGTTTACACTGGCAAATCTGGCAAACCTGACCTTCCGGGTTCTATTCGCTGCTCTCCTTGCCCCACGCTTCGGCGCTGCCTTTGTCTGGTACGCCATTCCCCTGGGCTGGCTCTTAAACAGCCTTATCTCCGGATACGAGTATCGCTCCGGGCGCTGGCTGCCTCCCCCTTTTAATAAGCATAATTGGAGCTGATCATCGATGTAATCGCTACACCAAAGATAGCAATCAAAATGATATAAAGCACAAGGACAATCGCCGCAAAGATCAGAGCCGCCTTAAAATAATTGGACTTGCTCTTCTTTTCCTTGCTGCTGAAGGCCCACACAAACATCAGCACAATATTCACACAGGGGATCAGCAT
>USDU01000244.1 GCA_900553635.1 uncultured Lachnospiraceae bacterium
CTTCTGCTCCCGCAGCATCCGCCGGTAATAGGACACCCGCCGGAACTGATCCTCGAAGTAAGAATTGATCTCCGCGCCAATCAGAATGATATACATACAGAAATACAGCCACAGCATCACCAGCACGATGGTGGTCAGACTGCCGTACATATTGGCCAGACCCGGAGAATATTCCACATAAAGGGAAAATACGATAGAAAATACATACCAGCACACCGCCGCGAAAGCCGCGCCCGGAGCCTGCCGGATGAGCCGCACCTTCCGGTTCGGCACAAAACGGTACAGCACCATAAAGAGTACCGCCAGGATCCCGACGGACACCATGCCTTTCATTTTCAGGATAATCTCCGTCACATAGGTCAGAATCGGAATGTATTCCACCGCCATCTCGTGCAGGGAATTGCCAAAGACCAGAACCACCAGGGACAGGATAATCGCCACCACGAAAACCATCGTATATAACGCGGACTGCAGCCGCAGAATGATATAATTTCTGCGCTCCTCCACATTGTAAATCATATTCATCCCCTGTATCAGACCCATAAAGCCCTTACCTGCGGACCAGGCTGTCATGATCGCGGACAGGGAAATGGTAACTGCCGTCTTGCTGTATACCTCGTCTATAATTCCCAGCACGAACGAATCCATGCTGGGGGGAAAAATCATCTGTGCCGCTTTATAGATATCCGCAGGCGTCAGGGAGGTATACTGTACCAGCGTCACTAAAAGGATGATAAACGGGAAAAAGGACAGCATAATGAAGTATGCAGTCTGCGCCGCATACGCCCCCACACAGTCCTCCTGCATGGCATTCAAAAAGCCCATGATTAACTTTATGCATTTTTTCACAAACTTCATGATTCCCCCGTCATATTCTCGAATCTTTTAACCGTATCTTATATATTATCACATCTCCCTGATATCCGTCAATTCCACATCTGTGTAGAAAAAATGCAGGATTTCTCCGTAGCCTTTTCCCTGCTTCGCCATACCGTTGGCCCCGTTTTGGCTTAAGCCCACGCCATGGCCATAGCCACCGCCTGTGAACCGCCAGCCGGACAGCTCGCCCTTTTCATCAAACAGAGGCGTAATCCTCATGCAGGCGCTGGGCAGCAGCATGCCGCCCTCCACCCTGCTGCCATCCCTTCGCCGGATGCTTCCGCCCTGTACATTCAGAAGGGCCCGGGCATTGTACTCGGTGCTGACCTCGATGGTATGACGGCTGCCGCGAATCTGAAGCTTTGTAACAGCTCCACCCTCGTTTCTCTCCAGCACGTCGATGCCCCGGATCTGCCCGATGGTTTTGATGGTACGGCTTTCCAGACGGCTTCCCAGGCGGGTCAGGACAGCGTTCGGATTGGCCGCGATACGCCCTGCCAACGCCTGATTCAGATTTTCCGAGAGTGTCTTGTTGTCAATCTCCGTCTCCCAGCGGTACCAGCTGATATCCGCGTCATAGCCGTCCGGGTGATCCGCTTCAAGAAATGCGTTAAATTCTTCTTCCTTACTTAAATCTACCGCTTCCCCGGCTGCGTCCACGGTCTTTCCGGCCAGATAGGGTGTCGCTGTCTGATCGCCGTCCCACCAGACCTCCTGATTGCCGGTTGCGCCGCAGGATGTGGAAAAATAGTATGCCGTAATCGGACCGCCCTGACAGGTCAGAATCTGCCCGGCGGTTTCTGCCACCGCCCGATCTGTGCCGGCGGTCCGGCCCGTGTTGCCGTAAACCTGGAAGCTGACACTGTCGTCCACATGAGCCTCGCAGTCCGGGTAGGCGTATGCGGAAAGCTCCTGATACGCATAGGTCCGGGCGCAGACCGCCTGGGCCTTCAGGGCTTCCATATGATAGCCGGATGGCATCTCACTGGGCACCACATAGGCCAGATATGTCTCCAGGGGCACCTCATTGACCAGATAGAAGCCCTCGTCCGCAGGCCAGATTTCCAACGCGCCCCCGTAAACGGGATGACCGGCATTTCTGGTCAGGGAAGCCACCCGGATGCCTGCCTCTGCCGCCTGCGTCCGCAGACAACGCGGCCTGCCCTCCAGCGGTTCTCCGTTTAAATACAGCACGCCATCCTCCCCTGTCAGCTCCAGACGGTTTCCTTCCTCTATTGTTTCACCGGTATCCCGGTCCGTCAGGATCAGGTCGTTTCCGTTTTCTGAGATAAACGTTGCTTTTTCATGCAGCAATCCGGCGAAGCCGTCCGTCTTTAAAAGGACACGGATACTGCCGGTAAAAGGCAGCAGCTCCGGCTCCGGTTCTTCTGTCCCGGACTCACGCGCCCCGGGCGCTTCTTCCGTTTCCCTCCTGTCCGAAAATTCCATCTCTGTCTTATCCGCCGCGCCGCCATATTTCAGGCTCAGTATCACGCCTAAAATCAGAATTCCCATGGTCAGAATTCCCAGTTTTATCTTCCGGAGCTTCTTTCCTTCCATCCGCATTTTCCCTCCGAGCGCAAAAGAAAAGACAGCCGTCTCCGACTGCCCTTATCTTTCTTGTAAACCCAAAGTGCCGTTTCCGCGATTTTGACGCCTAGCTAATGCTAGGTGGGTAACCTCAACTGCCTTTCTGCCTTCCACTGCACAATCGGAGGCCTGACATCCGGACAGAAATGTTGGAATCCCATGAACGTAAATGTAGGTTCAAAATAGCGGGTTCACGCACACCCCAGGAATTCATTCCGTTTCACTTATAAGTTACTCAACTCATGAAATTATTATACTGCAAATGATACTATTTGGCAACAGAAAATATTTTCCGCACCGTCTTTTTATAAATCACAAAGGCAGCTGCCGCAGTTACCCACTCAGTAAGCCAGAAACCATTCCAGACGCCTGCTGCGCCCAGGAAACGGCTCAGCACAAAGCCTGCCGGAACCAGGAGTACCAGGTAGCGGAGCAGGGAGATTATCAGGGACGGCACGCCCAGGCCCAGCCCCTCCAGCACGCCGCCGGAGATAATGGACACAGAGGATACCAGAAAGCCCAGAGAAATGATGCGCAGAGCTTCGGCTCCCATCTGCACTGTCGCGGCATTTTCCGTAAAGAGGCCGAACAGCTGGTTCGGGAACAGGACGCAGATGACCGTACCGAAGGCCATGATGACCGCCGCCAGTGTCAGCGCCGTCCGGTAAATTTTCCGCACCCGCTGCTCCTCTCCGGCGCCATAGTTATATCCCACTAACGGGCGGATGCCCTGCACAATGCCATTTGCGGTCAGATACAGGAAGGTCTGTAGTTTATAATATACGCCCAGCACCAGCAC
>USDU01000245.1 GCA_900553635.1 uncultured Lachnospiraceae bacterium
GGCCGGAAGGATGTAACCGGTCACATTGCTGATGGCGGAGACACTGACAAAATCCGGCGGCGTCTGCCGGAACAGCTCTTTCGTGGCCGTAAGGTCGATGGAGAGGTCATCTGAGAGCGGTAGCTCCAGTACCCGGATGCCGACATGCTTTTCCAGAAGCTTCAGGGGGCGTAATACCGCGTTGTGCTCATAAGGTGATACGTAGGCCACGGAATGTTCTGTCCATTTCTGTCCCTGAATAATCTGGTTCAGAGCGATAGTTACAGACGGCGTCAGGATGACCTGAGCCTGCTCCCTGGCGTCACATAAGCTGACCAGCTGCTCCCGTACCTCCCGAATCATAGCAGTGGCGTCCCGGGCCGCCTGATACGCGCCCCGGCCCGCGTTGACGGCCGTCGTGCGGTTGAAATGATCTACAGCGTCCCAGACACATTCCGGTTTTGGAAAGGTGGTTGCGCCATTGTCAAGATAAATCATTGCGTTCATCTCCATTAGTTTACTGATAAAAATTTACACTTTTGTGTATTAACGTAACAGTGCTTTTGCGATAAAAGGGAAGCTGCGGATCTGCCGCCGGCAAAACTGCAGCTTTTTTTATTATAACACGAAATCTTTCTGAAAGAAAGCAGGAACCGATGAATTTACAAGATATCGGATCGGAATTCAGGGCAGGGGACGCATCTACCGGAAATAGAGCTCCCGGATATATTCCACAGGCATCTCCCGGCCGGTCCAACGTTCAAAAGCTTTAGCGCCCTGGTGGAGCAGCATGTACATACCGTTGAAGGTGTGGCAGCCTGCTTCCTTTGCGGTGCGCAGAAGCAGGGTTTCCCGGGGGTTGTAGATGACGTCGCCCACCACCAGACCCGGATGGAAGAAAGCGGGATCCGGGATCAGGGAAGCGTCTGTGTGGGGAGCCATGCCTACGGAGGAGGCGTTGATGAGTACGTCGGCCTCGTCCAGACAGTGCCTGAGCGAAGTGCTGTCCGCCAGATCAAAGAGACGGATCCGGCAGTCGCAGCGGGCATGGATCCGCTGGATTTCCTCGGCGATTAGCCTGGTGGACGCGGAGGCGCTACGGGCGAAGACGTCGATGGCAGCAGCGCCGTCCAGGGCCGCCTGAGCCAGAATGGCTGCTGCCGCTCCGCCGCTGCCAAGCAGGACCGCGTGTTTTCCCTCACAGGAGAAGCCTGCGTCCCGCATGGACTGCAGAAAGCCGTAGCCGTCCGTATTATCGCCAAAGAGCTGCCCGTCCCGGTTTACTACGGTGTTGACTGCGCCGCTTAAGAGGGCAGAGTCGGAGAGGGTATCCACCCGCTCGTACATAAGCCGCTTCAGGGGCATGGTGCAGTTCCAGCCGGCGGCCCCCAAGGTGATAAGTCCGTCCACGGCCCGTTCGAAATGCGTTTCATCTACGGAAAAAGCCAGATAAGTATAGTCCAGACCCAATTTTTGGAAAGAAGCGTTGTGCATAGCGGGGGATATGCTGTGGGAAACGGGATTTCCCAGCAGACAGGTAAGTTTCGTAGTGCCAGTTATCTCAAATTTTTTGTCCATTTTTACACCTTTTGCTTGAAGTTATCGGGGTTATCGTGTACACTTTTACTAAGGGTACAAAAAAAACAGGGAAAAGTCAATTGCAATTTGACAGGGCTGGAATGTATGCAAAGAAATACAATTTAAAGCCTTTATTCGGCCAAATTCGACTTGATAAAATCCCCCTGTCAGGGTATAATTGTACTAAGATTGTCAGGAAATTAACACAATTTAAAAGATAGAGTAAAAGGAGGAGACAACCATGCATATGGTAGACGGAGAACACGGACATTGCCACGGACATGATCACGAGCACTGTCATGAGCATACACACGATCACAGCCATGAGGGCTGCGGATGTGGCTGCGGCGATCACAAGCCGGGAAGCGAGCAGGAAGCGCTGCTTTCCTATATGCTGGATCACAACAAGCACCATGCTGCGGAGCTGGCTGAGGTGGCGAAGAAGTTCCGCGAGACAGGAAAGGAAGATGTGGCGGTACAGATTGAGAAAGCCATCGAGAATTTCGATAAGGGCAATCTGTATCTGAGCCTGGCGCTTTCCTTAGTACAGTAACGACAGTTTACAAGGAGGCATCATTATGTGTTTGGCAACTGTATATAAGACGATGAAAGACACGGAAGAGGTCGTGCTGAAGAATGTCAGCAAGATTTACGTAGAAGGCGATTCGGTGCGTTTGATTGATATCATGGGCGCCGAGGTGGTTGTAGAAGGAACAATTTCCTTTGTAGATCTGACTGGCTCCGTAGTGAAGTTAAACTGCCCGTCTGTATAAAGACGGGCTATTGTCCGCTTATGAAAAGCGGGGGCACGCTGTACGGAGGCAGCCGTGCGTGCGGGCCTGGATGGGATATCAATATTGTTGATATATAGAAAAAATGGAGGTTGGTTGAAATGACAAAGTTAACAGACATCATGAACGAGCGCATGGCGCTGTCTTTCGAGGTTTTCCCGCCGAAGACTGAGAAGGGTATGGAGAATCTTCCGGGCACGATCGAGCATCTGTGCAAATATCAGCCGGATTACATTTCCTGTACATACGGCGCAGGCGGCGGAAATGTAGGAGCAAACCGCGAGGTATGTCAGATGATTAAGAACGCTGGCACTACACCGGTTACCCACTTTACCGTAATCAAGAACACCAAGGAAGGTATGAAGGATCAGCTGCAGCAGTACCTGAACGAGGGCGTAGATCACGTTCTGGCTCTTCGTGGAGATATTCCGCTGGGCGAGACCACTACCTGTGGTGATTTCCAGTACGCTACAGACCTTGTAAAGTTCATTCGCGACGAGTTCGGCGATAAGTTTGAGATCGCTGTTGCAGGTTCCCCGGAGGGACACATCGCATGCAGAAGCCTGGAGTCCGATATCGCGGTTCTGAAGCAGAAGCAGGACAACGGCGCTGACTACATCATGACTCAGCTTTGCTGGGATATGGAGCAGTTCAAGTACTGGCTGGACGCTATCTACTCCGCTGGTGTTACCATGCCGGTAGACGTAGGAGTTATGCCGATCCTGGATCAGGCAGCTACGATCAATATGGCACTGTCACGTAACGGCTGTGTAATGGATCGTGAACTTTCCAGACTGATCTCCAGACACTGGCTGTTCCCGAACCCATTTGCAGCAAAAGATGCAGAGGGCAAACCGTTTGATTTATTCTACGACAAGAAAGTTGCAGAATTCAAAGAAGAAGGTATCGAATA
>USDU01000246.1 GCA_900553635.1 uncultured Lachnospiraceae bacterium
ATTCCCGGATGCAGACAGCTATCGACACCGTGAACCGGATCATCCAGGAAAACCTGACGGCGGTGCGTATCGTCAAGGCCTGTGTCCGGGGCGACTATGAAGTAGAAAAGTTTGAGGAAGGCAATCAGAATCTGCGTCAGGAATCCGAGACGGCCTTTCGGTTAGCTGCCCTGAACATGCCGGCCATGCAGTTCGTCATGTACGGCACAATTCTGGCGATTCTGCTTTTTGGCGGTTATCTGATTCAGAAGGGCAGTATGAAGGTGGGCGAGCTCACGGGATTTTTAAGCTATGTGCTGCAAATTCTGAATTCCCTGATGATGATTTCCAATGTATTTCTGTTGCTGACCCGTTCCATGGCGTCCGGCGCCAGAATTCTGGAGGTTATCGACGAAAAGGTGGATCTGACGGATGAAAAGGCCAGGGACATCGAAGTGAAGCACGGCAGTGTGGAGTTCGAGCATGTGTGGTTCAAGTATAAAAAAGAGGCGAAGGAATATGTGCTTTCGGACATTTCCTTCCATATAGAAGCGGGCCAGACCGTGGGCGTCATCGGACAGACCGGCGCGGCCAAGTCTACGCTGGTGCAGCTGATCCCGAGACTTTATGACGCCACCGAAGGCGTGGTGAAGGTGGACGGCGTTCCGGTGCAGGAGTACCCCATGGCGCATCTTAGGGAAGCCATTGCCATGGTATTGCAGAAAAATACCCTGTTTTCCGGAAGCCTCCTGGACAATCTGCGCTGGGGAAAGGAGGACGCTTCCATGGAAGAGATCGAGGAAGCCTGCCGCATCGCCTGCGTGGACGAGGTGTTGGAACGGCTGCCAGAGGGGTATGAGACCGAGATGGGTCAGGGCGGCGTCAATGTGTCGGGCGGCCAGAAGCAGCGGATCTGCATCGCCCGGGCGCTCTTAAAGAAGCCGAAGATCCTGATCCTTGACGATTCCACCAGCGCCGTGGATACGGCCACCGAGGCGAAGATCCGGGAGCGGATGGGCGCGGCTCTGCCTGATATGACGAAAATCATCATCGGACAGCGGATTTCTTCTGTGCGGCACGCGGATCAGATTATCATTCTGGACGATGGGCGGGTCAGCGCCATCGGCACTCACGAGGAGCTGCTGGCCCGCAGTGAAATTTATCAGCAGATATACGAATCTCAGAAGGAAGGAGTGGAGCTTTAATGGCACGGTATAGTTATGTGGGCTACAAGCGGCCTAAAAATACGAAAAATACCCTGAAGCATCTCCTTCATTATATGGGACTTCATAAATGGATGTTTCTGCTGGTGGGAGTTCTGGTGTGTATCAGCACCGGGGCCAGCGTCATGGGAACCTATCTCTTAAAGCCGGTCATCAACCGCTTTATCATGCCCGGGGATATGAAGGGGCTAGTCAGCGCGGTGGCAGCCATGGGCGTCATGTATTTCTGCGGCGCGCTTGCGACCCTGGCCTACAACCAGCTCATGATCAAATCGGCCCAGACTGTGGTGCAGGAGATTCGAAGCGACCTCTTTGCCCATGTGCAGACCCTGCCGTTACAGTATTTTGACGCCCATACCCACGGGGAGCTGATGAGCCGCTTCACCAATGATGTGGACACGGTGCAGGAGGCCATGAACAACAGCTTCGCCATGGCGATCCAGAGCTTTCTGACCCTGGTGGGCACCATTGTAATGATGATGGTTCTGAGCGTAAGGCTGTCTCTGATTGTTATGGTGTTTCTGGTTATGATGGGCATTTTTATCCGGACAAACAGTAAGCGGAGCCGGAAATATTATCAGCGGCAGCAGGCAGAGCTTGGCAAAATTAATGGCTTTGCGGAGGAAATGATGGCGGGTCAGAAGGTGGAGAAAATCTTCAATCATGAGAAAATCAATTTCGATATTTTCTGCGGTCTCAATGAAAATCTGCGGAAGGAGTCCACAGACGCCCTGACCTACACAGGTATGCAGGTGCCCACGGTGGTCAGCCTTTCCTATCTGAATTACGCGGTATCGGCCTGTGTGGGCGGTATCTTTACTCTGAACGGCTTTCTGGATATCGGAAGCCTGTCATCCTATCTGGTGTTTGTGCGCCAGAGCGCCCTGCCTATGAACCAGTTTACGGCCCAGATTAACCAGATTCTGACGGCTCTTGCCGGGGCAGAGCGGATCTTCGATCTGATGGAGGCCGAGCCTGAGGCGGACGAGGGCGATGTGACCCTCTGCAATGTATTGGAAGAAAATGGAACGCTCAAAGAAATCGCGGAGCACACCGGTCATTTCGCGTGGAAGCTTCCGGCGGAGGAGCCGGGCGGCAGGACGGAGCTGCGGAAACTCCGGGGTGATGTGAAATTCGACAATGTGGTCTTCGGCTATGTGCCGGGAAAGCATATTTTAAATGGGATCTCCCTGTATGCCAAGCCGGGTCAGAAGATTGCGTTCGTGGGCAGCACCGGAGCCGGGAAGACTACGATTATCAATCTGATTAACCGGTTTTATGAGATGGAATCCGGCACCATCACCTATGACGGCATCGACATTCGGCGGATTCGAAAAGATGATCTGCGCCATTCCCTGGCTATGGTTATCCAGGAGACTCATCTGTTTACCGGAACCATTGCCGATAATATCCGTTACGGAAAGCTCGACGCCACCGACGAGGAGGTGCGGGAGGCAGCCCGGATTGCCAATGCGGATTCCTTTATCCGGCGTCTTCCGGACGGCTATGACACCATGCTTTACAGCGACGGCAGCAATCTGTCCCAGGGGCAGCGGCAGCTCATCGCCATTGCCCGTGCGGCCATAGCGAAGCCGCCGGTGCTGATCCTCGACGAGGCCACCAGTTCCATCGATACCAGAACGGAGCGGCTCATCGAGAAGGGCATGGACGCTATTATGGATGGCCGGACGGTCTTTGTTATCGCCCACCGGCTTTCCACGGTCCGTAATTCCAAGGCTATCATGGTGCTGGAGAAGGGTGAAATCATCGAGCGGGGCGATCACGAAGCGCTGCTTGCGAACAAAGGAAGGTATTACCAGCTGTATACCGGACAGTTCGAACTGGAATAAACTGGGAGAAAGATAAATTGTATACAAACAGGATTTCCAAAATCTGGATAATGCAGAGGAAGGATATCCTGTTTTTTTACGATGTGGATATAGAAATAATCTTTTTCTTTCTGAAATTCCGGTAAAAAACAGAATTGTACTGAAAAAAAAACTGGAATATGGTTCTATTCTGCGCTAGAATAAAGTGATCATA
>USDU01000247.1 GCA_900553635.1 uncultured Lachnospiraceae bacterium
GGAAGAATTGTAGAGAGCCCACAATACGGGAAAGTATTTTACGTATTGTTCATGGATTGGGAAGATATGCATATTCGTTACAATGATAAATTTGCGAGATAAAATATTGCAAAAAACAGAGTGTATGATCTATTTTCATATAATGTTTCCATTTTTTGTAACATTCTTTTTTGACATAAGTGTCAATGGGTGGGTTATGTACAAGAACAAGGTGAACGATATGAATAACATAGCAGGCGCAGCCATTCGGAATCTGCGGGTAGCAAAAGGCTGGTCACAAAGGGAACTTGCCGATGCTTTGCAGCTTCTGGGACTGGACTTGGACAAGAATGCCATCCAGAGGATAGAAGCCCGAAAACGCTTCATAACCGATATAGAGCTGTCCTACTTTGCGAAAGTCTTTAACGTGGACTATCAAGAATTGTTGAAAATGCCAATAGAGTAGAAATTTCCCCGGGAAGAGAAAATTCCCGGGGATTCTTTATGGAGCTGGAAAGGCGTTCTCCTTTCCTGAATTTTGCTGTTGAGAGCAGATAACGGGAATCGAACCCGCCTCCCCAGCTTGGGAAGCTGGTGTTCTACCGATGAACTATATCTGCGGAAAACAGGCGTTAAGCAGAAAGGCTTTCACCTGTTGTTTTTAATTAAATCAAGCCATTTCTTTATGATATGTCTATACTACCACTTTCATACCCGAAATGCAAATAGTATTCTCCCGAAAACTAAGAAAAACCGCCCGGATGCCGGGCGGCTTTTCTTTTCTTATGAGGGGGGAGATAGTGATGTCTTAATCAACTATCTAACGTTTATTATAAGCAGGAAATGTGTTCAAAGTATGTCCAGATTCTAAAAGAATGATAAAAAAAGGACGGATTTCCTTATGAAAATCTTAACAGAAACGAAAATCAACCGTAAGGATTGGAAATGGAAGGCAGGATATGATATAATGTCGCCAGATGTAAAAGTGTACTCTGCCGCAAAGAGAGGCGGCGGGTAAAGAAGAAGAACCGGCGGCATGGCCGGGCAGGAGGTATCGAGATGGCAGAAATGCGGACATTGGAGAATGCATATCTTGTAGTAGAAGTGAATGACGCGGGGGCTGAGCTTTCCCGCGTGTATGATAAGAAGAAGGAGAGGGAGGTTCTGTGGAACGCGGACCCGGAGTATTGGGGACGGCACGCGCCGATTCTTTTCCCCTTCGTGGGCAAGCTGAACGGCGGAGTCTATCATTATGAAGGAAATGAATATACCATGAGCGCCCACGGTTTTGCCCGGGACAGCGAATTCGAATGCGTGGAGCGAAGCGCCACGGCTGTAACACACCGCCTGGTATCCACCGGGGATACGAAGAAAAATTACCCGTTTGACTTCGAGCTTCTGGTAACCCACAGACTTACAGAGAATCATATCAGCGTAGAGTGGACCGTGAAAAACACCGATACCAAGACCCTGTACTATTCCATCGGCGGCCATCCGGCCTTCAACGTGGATTCCGTCATGGGCTGCCGTCTGATATTTGAGGGTATGGACAAATTATCCTGCACCGGTATTGATCTGCCCACCGGAACCGCGGATGCGGAGCATCCGGCGACGCTGGCGCTGACAGATCATGTATACACAGTTGGCGAGCATACCTTCGACGCCGACACCATGGTTTTCGATGAGGGCCAGGTAAAGAAGGTAAGCCTTCAGGAGGCGGACGGCACCAAGCGCGTCACCCTCATCTGCCCGGGTGCGCAGCACGTAGGCATCTGGTCCCCGGTACAGAAAAACGCCCCGTTTATCTGCCTGGAGCCCTGGCTGGGCCGCTGCGATAACAAGGGCTTTACCGGCGAGCTGAAGGATAAGTATGGCGAGCAGAGCCTGGAGGCGGGTAAGAGCTTCCGGACCGCGTACGAGATCGTGGTTGAAAAATAACGCATCTATTAGAATTGAGATTATTATCAGAACCATAAAACATAGAAGTTAAAAAATAAAATCATTGGCACAAATAATTTTAAATGGTTTGAATAGAAAATGAAAAGGAAACAAAATCATTGGCATAAATGATTTTGAATGGTTTTAGTATAAGGAGGCAGCATATGAGAGCAGCACGCGAATTACTGAAAGATCTGAAATACGAAGTCCTGAGCGGCAGCATCGACGTCAACGTCAGTGAGCTTGTATACAATACCAGAAAAGTAAAGAAGGAGTGCATGTTCGTCTGCATCAAGGGCGCCACCTTCGATAGTCATGATGTGGCAGGCGAAGCGGCAAAAAACGGCGCGGTGGTTATCGTGGCTGAACATCCGGTGGACGTACCGGCAGGCACAGCCGTAGTTCTGGTGGAGGACACCCGGTACGCCCTGGCCCTGATTTCCGCGGCCTACTTCGGATATCCCGCGAAGAAGCTGAAGGTCATCGGCATCACCGGCACCAAGGGCAAGACTACCACCACCTTCATGATCCGTTCCATACTGGAGCACGCTGGGATAAGCACCGGCCTCATCGGAACCATCGAGGTCATCATCGGCGACAAGCACATCCCGGCCCACAACACCACGCCGGAATCCTACGAGGTGCAGGAATATTTCGCCCAGATGGTGGCGGCAGGCTGCAAGGTTGCGGTTATGGAAGTCTCATCTCAGGGCCTGAAGCTTCACCGCACCGCAGGCATCCGGTTCGACATCGGCATCTTTACGAATCTGGCTCCCGACCACATCGGGGAAAATGAGCATGCCAGCTTTGAGGAATACATGGAGTGCAAGAGCCGCCTGTTCCGCCAGTGCGATTTAGGTCTGGTCAATGTGGACGACGCGCACTGCGACGATATCCTGCAGGGCCATACCTGTAAGGTGGAGACCTACGGCTTTTCCGAGAAAGCGGATCTCCGGGCGTCCGATCTGAAACTGGTGAACCGTCCAGGCTTCCTGGGCGTAGACTATCACGTATCCGGCCTCATGGATTTCGATGTGGAAATCGATATGCCGGGCCGCTTCAGTGTATACAATTCCCTGGTAGCTATCGCAGTCTGCCGTCATTTTGACATTCCGAAGGAGGATATGCTGGCAGCCCTGGAGGTGGTACAGACCAAGGGCCGTATCGAGAAGGTGAAGGTCTCCGACGACTTCACCCTGATGATCGACTATGCCCACAATGCCATGAGCCTGGAAAGTCTGCTGACTACCTTAAAGGAATACAACCCGAAGCGTCTGGTCTGCCTGTTCGGCTGCGGCGGCAACCGCTCCAAGCTGC
>USDU01000248.1 GCA_900553635.1 uncultured Lachnospiraceae bacterium
CCATGTTATCGTCACAGAGAATATGACCGCTGACTTCGATACCGTAAGAAGCCAGCTTGTCAATGATGACCGGGGTAAAGGTATCCTTAATGCGTCCGTAGTACACTTCATTTCCGGTGGTAACAATGCCCGCTTTCATAGGCTTATAGGGCGTCAGGGATACCAAAGGCTCGCTTCCCGCAGCCTCCTTTACCCGCTCCAGCTTCTCCTTTGCAATGACAAGCGGAATCACCCGGGTTCCCAGCAGACGGTCGCCCTTTTTCACCGGCGTGTTATTATGCCGCGTGGCAATCATAATCTCATCGATTTCGTTGATGGCGTCAAGCCGCGGCACATCTACCCGGAACAGGCCGTCGCAGTCGGCCACCAGCTCGATTTTTCCCTCCTTCACATCGGTGGGATGCATATTTTCGTTCCTGCAAACGGCGCACAGAATCTCTGCCGCCTCATTTTCATGGAGGGTGTTCTCGTCCTTCTCCCAGACATACAGGTGATCCTTTCCCAGGGACAGCAGCACCGGAATATCCTCCTCGGTGACGATGTGTCCCTTGCGGAATGCGGTGTCCTTAACCACATCCTTGACAATCCGCGTAATGTCGTGGCAGAGCACATGGCCCACCGCGTCCGTTGTGTTGATACATTTCATACCCCAAATTCCTCCCAAAACCAAATCTGTCTCGCTTTCCGCTGTTACCCGTGCGGAAATGACTCTGTATACAGTGTATCACAGCGGGGAGGAAGTTTCACCTGTTTTTCAAAACATATCGGTGATTTTTATATTAAATGATGGAAAATGACGGATTTCTATGTTTATTTTGAACTATAGAAAATGGATAGTACGAATTTTTTCTTGAACATTACCAGATTTTCTCTAAAATAAGGCACGGACATTTTCCCATAAAACAGAAAATATCCGTGCCTCAATTTCTATACCTTTAACTTATACCTCCAGCGCTTTGCCGGTCAGCATTTCGTATGCCTGCAGGTATTTCTCGATGGTCTTGTCCACGATCTCCTGGGGCAGGGTCCAGTTGTTGTCCGGGTTGGCCTTCAGCCAGTCGCGGGCAAACTGCTTGTCAAAGGAGGGCTGTCCGTGACCCGGCTCATAGCCGTCTGCCGGCCAGAAGCGGGAACTGTCCGGCGTCAGCATCTCGTCGCCGATGACCAGATTGCCGTTCTCATCCAGACCAAACTCGAACTTGGTGTCCGCGATGATGATTCCCTTACTCAGGGCGTACTCCGCGCATTTCTTGTAGAGGGCAATGGTGTTGTCGCGAAGAGCCTTTGCGTACTCCTCTCCCTTGCCCGGGAAATATTTTTCAAGATGAGCGATGCTCTGCTCGTAGGAAATATTTTCGTCATGGTCGCCGATCTCTGCCTTGGTAGACGGTGTGTAAATCGGCTCCGGCAGCTTGTCAGATTCCTTCAGGCCTTCCGGCAGCTTAATACCGCAGACGGTTCCATTCTCCTTGTAGCTGGCCCAGCCGCTGCCTGTGATATAGCCGCGGACGATGCACTCGATGGGAAGCATCTGAAGCTTTCTGCACATCATGGATTTGCCCCGGAACTTCTCCTGCTGGAAGTACTCCGGCATATCCTTTGTGTCAACGGAAATCATGTGGTTCGGCAGAATGTCCTCTGTCATATCGAACCAGAATTTGGACATCTGGGTCAGTACTGCGCCCTTCTTTGTCACTTCATTATGAAGAATCACATCGAAGCAGCTGATACGGTCTGTCGCTACCATAATCAGGCTGTCGCCGTTGTCATAAATCTCACGTACTTTACCTTCTTTGATCGGTTTCATTTCCTGCATATCCTTGCACCTCATCATTCTGTTTTTAAATGGAAATTCGGGTCAGACTTCTTTTGACCCTGGGCATTTCCACATTACCACTCTTTCCCCCGGCCTGTCAAGCCCCTGTTCTTCTCCTACAGCTCAATCCCCTTCCGGGCATGTACACCCTGGTCGAAGGGATGCTTGATTTTCCGCACCTCGGAGACATAATCGGCCAGTTCCAGAAGCTCCGGGGCCGGATCCCGGCCTGTCAGGGCCACCTCCAGGCCTTTCGGACGGTTCTTCAGAAAATCCAGGGCTTTTTCCCGGTTCAACATGCCGTGATTGTAGCAGGACATGAACTCGTCCATGACCAGCAGAAACGCGTCTTCCCGAACTGCCAGCTCTGTGGCCCGGTCGAAAAGCGCCTGATAGGCGGCAGCCGCCTCCTTTTTCTGCTCGTCCGTCATATTCCAGAAGAAGCCGAACTGCTTCTCACAGGTCAGCACTGTAACCCCGGGCAGCTCCCGCAACACCTTCAGCTCCGAGGACTTTCCATCCTTCATAAACTGGATGAAAATGACCCTTCTGCCGCTTCCTGCCGCCCGGACAGCAAGCCCTGTAACTGCGGTGGATTTTCCCTTACCGTCGCCGCAGTAGATGTGAATACATGATTGTTTCATAATTCGAATCTCCTCATTTTACGCTTTCTTTTTCACCAGACAACGCTTCTTAAAGAAGGAAATACCGTAGCAGAGAATCCTCTCCGCCGGATACTGTTCCTCATATTCTACCGCGTACATCCGCTCATCCATCTGCCTGATCGCCTTCTCGCAGTCCGTTTCCAACTCCTCCGGGCTGTCCGAATATTTGATCTCAAATATGGCAACCCGACCGTCCGTGTAATCAGAAACCACAATATCGCTGCGCCCTTCGCCATGCTCCTTGTTGGATTCCACGGCATAACCCGCGCCGGTAAAGATACCGGCCAGAAAGGCATGATAAAAATCTTCTCGGTAATCGTGATAGCTGATGGTTCTGCGCAGCAGCTTGTTGATTTCCTCTGTGGCAGCCTCGCTGTCTCCCTGCCAGATAGAAGCAAATAAATCCTTTCGGTTCCAGGTTTTGGCGCTATCGTCAAACCATTTCCGAATGGTTGTCTCAAAAATCTCCCGGATTTCCTCGTTGGGAATCCGAAGAGCTGTCATTCCATCCGGCACAGCTCCCGGCAGCTCCTCTTCCCTCAGTCCGGTCAGATATCCGGTCAGATACAGGACGCTCCAGAGATTGTCTTCGGATGAATGGAGATAATCATACGTCAGATTTTCATCAATATGCTGAAGAATATAACCGCCGGAAAGCAATGTTTCCAGTTTTTTAGTAATGGCTCCTCCCGCGTAATCAATAAAGGAACGGATAGTGGCATTATCACTGGTATTTTTCCAGTAACTGGCCG
>USDU01000249.1 GCA_900553635.1 uncultured Lachnospiraceae bacterium
CTCTCTACAACCATATATCTTTCCTTCTCTCCACTTTCGCTTCCCGCACCGCAGTATCCTACTTTATAATCACCGTCTCATAAACCGCTTCCCTCATTCCCGGGAAGCTGCCCTCTCTACGCCCATTCACCAGCTGTCCTGCCGCATCCTTCCACTGGAATCTGGTCATCGCATACGCCCCATTCTCAAAGTTATAGTTATTTCCTTCATCCTCATACAGCACAAACTCTCCGTCTGCCCCAGGATAAACGATAATCTGTACCGGCTTCTCTGGCTCCTGCTCTGCATAAACCAGCCCATCAGCCACCGGAATGATCGCACCCGCCTTCACGAAAATCGGGATCCGGTCAATAGGTGTCTCCACCTTCACATACTGGCCACCCTCATATTTCTCATTTGTCCAGTAATCGTACCAGATCGTACCAGCCGGCAGATAACACTCCCATGTCTTTTCCCTGTTAAGCACGGTACTTTCCGGACCATAATACATAGGCTCCGTAACTGCACAGATCAGCAGGGATGGTCCAAACATAAACTCATTCTCCACCTTTCGCGCCTCCCTGTCCTCCGGGAAATCAAACAACAGGCTTCGCATAATGGTATAATCCTCAAAATGTACCGCCCCTGCCAGCGAATAAATATAAGGCATAAAATGATATCTCAGCTTGATAAATTTCTCGATAGCATCATAGAACATAGTGCCCTTTTCCCCGAAATTCCAGATTTCTCTCGGCGTATCTGTACCATGAGACCGGAACATAGGAAGAAATGTTCCCATCTGAAGCCAGCGTGTATAAAGCTCACAATATCCCTTATCTTTCACACCCTCATTATATTTTCCCTGCCAGAACCACTTGGGCTCCGGATCCGTGTTGCATCCGCATCCACGGTTCTGCCACTTATCTGCAACTGTGAAAAAGGCTCCGATATCCAAGGTCCAATAGGGATAACCGCTCAGTCCCATATTCAAACCTTCTACGATCTGGATCTTCAGATTCTTCCAGTCCGCGCAGGTATCTCCAGACCACAGCATAGCTGCATACTTCTGACCAGATGCATAACCGGAACGTGTCAAATTCAGTACACGCATATCCTCCCGAGCCTTTCTCTGGTTCTCATAAATTCCCTTTGCATGCTCCAGGGCAAAAGCGTTGGCCACAGCAGGATCCAGGTATTTCTTGTGCTCGCCTCCAACCAGCTGGAAACGCTCCCAGGGCTCTCTTTTCACCGCACCGCCCCAGTCCGGACCGGAAAACGGCTCTGTAGAGTCACACCACCAGGAATCAAAGCCCTGGTCAAACAGCCCCTCCTTCGCCTGTTTCCAGTACATTTCTCTTGCTTTTTCATTAAAAGCATCATAGGTTGCATAGTCATACAGAAGATATCCGGCATCAAAAAATTCCTGATGTTTTTTTCCTCCGGCATACATATTCGGCCATACAGAGACCATGCTGTGGGCATGCATCTCATGAATCCGCTCCATGCACTCCTTGTTATCCCCATAACGGGACTGATCCAGAATCTTCTCCCCCCAGTTGCCCGGATCCCAGGTATTCCAGTCCTGAACCACACAATCCAGCGGAACCCCGATTTCTCTGTAATGGCGTACAATTTCCTCTAATTCTTTGGAAGTATAATATTGCTCCTTGGACTGGATATAACCATAAGCCCACTTCGGCAGCATCTGCGCCTTGCCTGTCAAATAGCGATAATTATGGATAATTCCATCCATGGTATTGCCGCCCATGAAATAATAATCAATCTGATCCACTGTATCCAAAAACAGGTAAGACTCCCGTCCCTCATCATTGAAAGTCATCAAAGAACAGCAGTCAAACAGCACTCCATATCCCTCTGTGGAAACAAACAGAGGCATTGGGATCCTCATATTGTGCTGGTAAAGATACTGATTGTGTCCGCGATAATTGTAAATTCCTTCCTCCGCCTGACCAAGACCGTGAATCTCTTCCTCCTCTTTCCAGTCGAAAAATACCCTTGCACGATAACCGTCGCGCACCTTCTCCGGCTTCAGATTCTGAATAAAGTTACGCTCACCGTCAACTGTTTTTACACGGTTGATAACCGGCTTCTCCCCGCCGGTTGTATACCGCACTACATCAACTTTTGTTAAATCTGCCTTATCCTGTATGCACCACCTGGTTCCGTCCGCATGCTTCCATTCTATTCTTCCAGATAAAAGTTCCAGAGAGACCAGAACTTTTCCAGTCTTTAATTCCAGCTTCTCCTCGTTTTCCTCTGCTTCAAACTCAACTGACGGATATTCCTTTTTTTCAATAATAAGAGAGTCGTTTCCCTTAATCTCCTCTTTTCCAATTACACAGCGGATGATTTCCTCTGTAACCGGAATCAGCCGGTATAACATTCCTGCCGCTTCCGTCTGTACATACCTGTCTGTTTTGAGCATTTTCCATTCCCTCCGTTTTTTAATCCCCTGTTTTTTACGTTGTCTGTCCGGAATAGCCTCTCATGTAATAATAAATTGCAACGAAATTTTCTATTATACTATTATATAAAAAGCCGGCACATCAGGACAAAGCATCCTGCTTTTATCCTAACATGCCAGCCTGAAAAAGGTCTATGTCTTATCTGCTTCTGAATTTTAATTATTTTTACTCTTCTCATATCCGGGAGTTTTTCCCATATGCTTCTTATATAATCTGTAAAAATTGGAAATATTATTGAACCCACATGCCAGGGCAATCTCAGTCACATTTGCCCCATCCTCCCGAAGCAGCTCCCGTGCCCGGTTCACACGCAGACGTGTCACATAATCACTGAAGCTGATGTTGGTGAACTTACGGAAATAGGGGGAGAAATAGTTGGAGCTCATATAAACAGACGCTGCAACCTCCTCCAGCGTAATCTTCTCACAATAATGAGCGTTTATGTAAGTAAAAGCCTGCTCCAGGCGTTTCATGGCATTCTTCTTTTCCCGAAGCATTTCACCGGACTTGGTCTCATCCTGATAAGCCCGGATCAGCATGGTCAAAATCCGCAGAACATTCGCCTTAATCATAAGCGGATAGCCCTCCTTGCGCTCCTGCCATTCCTGATAAATCTCCTGTATGCTGGTACGGATCTCCGTATTCACAGTTTCTTCATGGCCCACTCTGTTCTTAAAATTAGTTCCACGCTCAACGAAGGGCCGCAGATATTCCGTGTCAAAGGTA
>USDU01000250.1 GCA_900553635.1 uncultured Lachnospiraceae bacterium
ATCTTCTGGATCTCATGAGATGTACGGAATCCGTCGAAGAAGTTGATGAACGGAATCTTACCCTTGATCGCTGCGCAGTGTGCAACCGGAGTCAGGTCCATAACTTCCTGTACACTGGACTCACAGAGCATTGCAACACCGGTCTGACGACAGGCATATACGTCGGAATGGTCACCGAAGATGGACAGTGCGTGGCTTGCAAGCGCACGAGCGGATACGTTGAATACGCCCGGAAGCTGCTCACCAGCTACTTTGTAAAGGTTCGGGATCATCAGAAGAAGTCCCTGAGATGCTGTGAAGGTAGTGGTCAGAGCACCTGCTGCCAGAGATCCGTGAACAGCACCTGCTGCTCCAGCCTCAGACTGCATCTCGGTAACCTGTACGGTCTGTCCGAAGATATTGGTTCTTCCCTGTGTAGCCCACTCGTCAGTAGCTTCTGCCATAACAGATGACGGTGTAATCGGATAGATAGCTGCAACATCAGAGTACGCATATGATACATGCGCTGCTGCATGGTTTCCATCCATGGTCTTCATTTTTCTAGCCATGATATTTCCTCCTTATTTTATCAGCCCTGGCAAGGCATTTTTGATATCTTCATACATAGCTGATTGTAACATATTGGTTGGCGGTTGTCCATTTGATTGTTGTATTTTTTGATGTACATTTGCGGATTCTGAGAATTTTTGTTGTACATTGTCACGATAATTTTTCCACATAGCAGACAGCTTTTTCTGTCTCTTATTGTCCGGTTCTGTCTTTCCCATATTTTTCCTTTATTTGTTTGAATTTGTATGGTATTGTAAATTTATTGTACGGGATACCGGCTTTCTGACAATTCCTGTATAAAATGTAATGAAAGAGAGATTCCCGAATGACCGATGAATATTATGAGCTGATTTATGATAAGGCGCGCTCCTACGGAATTGCGGAAGGGAAGGCAGAATGTATTCTGGAGACCCTGTCCGATTACGGAGAAGTACCCTTACGGATCCGCGAGCAGATTCTGACCCAGCGAAACAGCGCGCAGCTGAACCGGTGGTTTTCGCTGGCCCGGCAGGTACATACCATAGACGCCTTTACGAACCGGATGTAAGCGAAATGTCGCAGCACTCCCTTTATTTCTCAGGATCGCAAAACAGCGTGTTATCAGAAATGAGATAACACGCTGTCTCTTTTTATCTTACGCCGGATTACTCGTCCAGCGCCTCTTTCATTTTATCAAAAAAGCCTTTCTTTCCTTTACCCGGCTTCTCCGGATTCTTACCGTTCACAATATCATCGTAAGCGCGCAGGGCTTCTTTCGCATCCTTACTTAAATCTGTCGGCACCTGTACCACCAACGTCACATAATGATCGCCGCGGGTGTTCTTATTGCGCAGGGACGGTACGCCCTTGCCTTTCAGACGCACGCGGGTGTCGGTCTGGGTTCCGGCCTTCACATCATACTCCACCTCACCATCCACGGTCTTGATGCGGACGGTGCCGCCGAGCGCCGCCGTGGCGAAGCTGATGGGAGCCGTGGAGTAGATATTCATATCCTGCCGCTGGAAAATCGGGTGACGGGCCACGATAACCTCAACCAGCAGATCGCCTCTGGGACCGCCGTTAACCCCCGGCTCTCCCTTTCCACGTATACGGATGCTCTGGCCGTTGTCGATACCTGCCGGTACCGTAACAGAAATCTTTTTCTTGCTGGCAATATAACCGGTGCCGTAGCAGTCCGGACACTTTTCTTTGATGATTTTACCGGTTCCGTTACAATCCGGACAGGGACGCACGTTCTGCACCATACCGAACATGGACTGCTGGGTGTATACCACCTGTCCCTTGCCGCCGCATTTCGGACAGGTCACCGGGGAGGTACCCGGCTTCGCGCCGGTTCCATGGCAGCTGCTGCACTCATCCTTCAAAGTCAGCTCGATCTCCTTATCACAGCCAAAAACTGCTTCCTCGAAGGTCACGCGTACCTGGGTACGTAAGTTTGCCCCCTGCATAGGGCCATTGTTGGCACGTCTGCCGCGGCCGCCGCCGAAGAGATCACCGAAGATGTCTCCAAAGATATCTCCCATATCCGCGCCATTGAAATCAAAGCCGCCATAGCCGCCCGCACCGCCTGCGCCTCCTTCAAATGCCGCATGACCAAACTGGTCGTACTGACGTCTCTTGTCTGGATCGCTTAAGACTGCGTACGCCTCGGAAGCCTCTTTGAATTTCACTTCCGCTTCTTTATCGCCGGGGTTCATATCCGGGTGGTATTTCTTTGCCAGCTGACGGTACGCCTTCTTAATAGTAGCGTCGTCCGCGTTCTTGTCTACGCCCAGAACCTCGTAGTAATCTCTCTTCTGCTCTGCCATTTTTTCTATCTTCCTTTATACCTTTTCTCAATTGCTTTGCGGTAAAGCCTCTAAAGGAATCCTGCTTTGCAGGATTCTTCGCCTGGAAGGCTTCTTGCATATCAGATTTCTGATATGCAAGAAAGGCTCCTTCGAGCCTTTCTTGGATTCTTTTCTTTCAAGCCTGCCTTTCAATATAGCGCAACGCCCATTTTCTGTCAAGCCTGATTCTTTTTTATTAAACCTCTCTGTAGTCGCCGTCTACGACATCATCAGAAGCGCCTGCGCCTGTTCCGGTGCCTGCTCCCATATCCGGTCCTGCCTGGCCTGCCGCATCCTGTGCTGCCTGGGCCTGCTCATATACCTTTGCAAATACCTTCTGTGCCGCGTTCATCAGCTTTTCTTTGCCGTTCTTCAGCTCATCTAAGTCTGCGTCAGAAATATCCGTCTGATCCTTGGTTCTCTCCAAAACTGCCTTCAGGGAAGTAAGCTCTGCCTCTACTGCGGACTTGTCAGCCGGGTCAACCTGTGCACCGACCTCTTCCAGTGCCTTCTCGGTCTGGAATACCATGGAGTCCGCGTCGTTTCTCGCGTCGATGGCTTCCTTACGCTTCTTATCCTGAGCCTCGAACTCAGCAGCTTCCTTCACTGCCTTATCGATGTCACTGTCAGACATATTGGAGCCTGCGGTGATGGTGATATGCTGCTCCTTGCCGGTACCCAGATCCTTTGCGGATACATTTACAATACCGTTTGCGTCAATATCGAAGGTAACCTCAATCT
>USDU01000251.1 GCA_900553635.1 uncultured Lachnospiraceae bacterium
TTATTCAATTTTGACAACTTTTTTTCAGAAAGTTTTTCGTATTACCGTCAATTAACACAGAACAGTCGTCTATCTTTCAGAATTTCCGGTTTACATACTTTTTCACGGCATCCACAGAACGGTTCAGTACCAGCTCTTCCGGAAAATCCAGTTTAGTCAGAAGGTCTCTGGCAAGATCAAATTCCCCGATCAGAAGATCAAAATGGGCATCACTGTCCATAACCACAGGTACCCGATATTTTTTGCAGTATTCCAGCATGATGGCTGAAATGACGGCTGTGCAAACACCCGGCTCTGGTTCTGATCGCGGTGCTGATGACGGGCAGGCTTCTTTTGATGGTACGCCGGAAGGGAGTGGGCGTATGGATCCCAGGGAGTTTCAGAAGATTATGAATATGGCGAAGAGTTCGGATCATCCGATGTCGGAGGGGGAGTTTCAGGAGATTTTTAATACGCTGAAGCAGGGAAAGTCGGAGGAAGAGGTGGCGCGGATGGAGCAGATGGTGAAGCTGGCGCGGAGTTTTATGAAGTAACGGACGAAAAAGGCTGGCGGAAAAATTTTCCGCCGGCCTTTTTCTGACTTTCTATGTCGCACACCACCTATTCCTTGGCATTACGGTTGATGAACTGTGTCTTTACTTTGGAATACATGATCTTCTGGCTGCGGTAGAGGCCGTAGTAGCCGGACTGCATGTAGCTGATGGCAATGGCCACAAAGTAAAACGGGGCTCCTTCGAAGCCGAACATCTCAAGGCTGATCAGCAGCGAGGAGATAGGGCTGTTGGTGACGCCGCAAAATACTGCGGCCATGCCGCAGGCGGCGGCCAGGGATGGGGAGATGTGCAGGATCTGACCCATGAGGCAGCCGAAGGTAGCTCCTACAAAGAAGGTGGGGACGATCTCGCCGCCCTTGAAGCCGCCGGACAGGGTGATGGCGGTGAATACAATCTTCAAAAGGAAGGCGCACCAGACAACCTGTTGGTCGACTACAGCCCGTTCTACTACCTGCATGCCGGTACCCAGGTAATCTGTGGTTCCCAGAAGCATCGTTAAAATGATGATCAGGACGCCTGATACCAGGGGGCGCACAAAGGCATTCTTGATTTTTTCCGCAAATATCTCTTCTGTTTTATGTAAAACGACGCAGAACAAGATGCTGACTGCGGCACAGCAAAATCCCAGGAACAGGATTTTGCCTGCATTCGGGAGATTGAATTCCGGCAAAGTTCCCAGAGAAAAACGCTCTCCGGTCAGCCCGAAGTGGCAGGCTACCCCATAGGCGATGTACGAAGCCACCACACAGGGTACCAGAGCCGCGTAGTGCATGATGCCGACGCTTACGACTTCCATGGAAAAGACAGTCGCTGCCATGGGGGTTCCAAACAAGGCGGAAAAGGCGGCGCTCATACCGGCCATGATCATAACACGGCGATCATTTTCGTCGATACGCAGAATTTTGCCCAGAAAGTTGCCGATGCTTCCGCCCAGCTGCAGGGCCGCGCCCTCACGTCCGGCGGAACCGCCGAAGAGATGGGTCAGGATCGTAGAGATGAAGATCAGCGGCGCTGTCTTTAAGGGTATCTCACGCTCCGCGTGAATGGCATCCAGAACCATATTGGTGCTGCTGCGCTCCTGTTTGCGCTCCCATTGATACATCCAGACAATCAGAACGCCCGCGAAGGGCAGACCGTACAGGATCCAGGGATGAGCCATACGAAAAGACGTAGCCATGGAAACGCCTTTTCCGAAGGCGGTTCCCACAAGACCCAACGCCAGGCCGGTCAGTGCAGCGAATATCAGCCATTTTGCAAGAACAACTAATCGGTTCCAGATGGTAATCCGGAACCGATTTTCAAGCTGCGGGACCACGTCCCGCAGCTCCTCTTTTTTATTCGTTTGTTCATCCATTACGGTTTTACCACAATATTGATGATTCTTCCGGGCACGTAAATTTCTTTTACGATGGTGCCCTTCAGCCAGTCTGCTACTACTTCCTTACCAGCCGCGATAGCGTCTTCCTTGGCTGCGCTGCTGGAAATGGTAACGGTTCCACGGGTCTTACCATTGACCTGTACGGCGATCTCGATCTCGTCGTCCTTCATGGCTTCCTCATCCGCATCCGGCCATCCATGAGCAAATACAGTCTCACTGTGACCCAACTGCTCCCAAAGCTCCTCTGCGATATGCGGAGCGAAAGGCGCAATCAGGGTTACGGCTGTCTCCAGTGTCTCTTTGTCCAGACCATCCTGGCGCTTTGCCAGATCGATGAGCTTGTTATTGTACTCCATGAAACCGGAGATAACGGTGTTCAGGCTGAAGCTGTTCAGACGGGTAGTAATGTCATAGACCATCTTGTGACGGATCTTGACGCTCTCCGGAGTTTCCGCGGTTCCCTTGTCCTTGTTGTCCAGAACCAGGTTCCAGAAACGCTTCAGGAAACGGGATACGCCATCGATTCCCCTGTCGTCCCACTCAGCATCCAGCTCGGGCGGTCCTACGAACATCTCATACATTCTCAGAGCGTCGCAGCCGTAATCGCGGATCAGGTCGTCCGGGGAAACCACGTTTCCTTTGGACTTACTCATCTTGATGCCGTTCTTACCGGTGATCATACCCTGGTTGAACAGCTTGGTGAAGGGCTCGTCGAAGTCGATGACACCGATATCATGCAGGAACTTGGTATAGAAACGGGAGTACAAAAGATGCAGTACCGCATGCTCGACACCGCCGATGTACATATCTACCGGCAGATACTTATCTGCCTTCTCCTTACTTACCAGCTCCTCATCGTTGTGATTGTCCACGTAGCGCAGGAAATACCAGGAGGAACCTGCCCACTGGGGCATGGTGTTGGTCTCTCTCTTTGCAGGCGCGCCGCAGCAGGGACAGGTGGTATTCACCCACTCGTCAATGGCAGCCAGCGGAGACTCTCCGGTACCGGTGGGCTGATAGCTGTCAACCTCCGGCAGCTCCAGGGGAAGCTGATCCTCCGGAACCGGAACATTGCCGCACTTGGGGCAGTGGATAATCGGGATCGGCTCGCCCCAGTAGCGCTGACGGCTGAAGACCCAGTCGCGGAGCTTGTAGTTGACCTTAT
>USDU01000252.1 GCA_900553635.1 uncultured Lachnospiraceae bacterium
TGGAATAGGACATATTCATTTTGGCCGCCGCAGCCTGAATGGAACCGGTCTCATCGATGTACTGCAGCAGGTGGTAGACGCCGGGACCGAAGAAGTCTTCTTCTTTGGAAATGACCAGCTTGGTTTTGAAATGGAGGGTGGCGGCATTCCACCGGGCCTTCAGATAACGGGTGACGCGCTCGACGCCGCCCTCTTCCTGCAGGGAGTAGGTGACGCCGGGATCCTCCATGGGAAGGAACCGGCTCCCGGTTTCAAAATTAAAATTAATTTTCTCTGTAGGATCCATTTCCGTTCCCGATAAAATCATGCTCCTCGGCCAGCCCTCCTGCCCATCGTAAGTCGGAACGGCCGACTTCTCCGCAGCCAGCAGGGCTTTGATAGTGCTGTCCGCGCAGGCCGGGTATTCCACCGGCAGCACCAGCACGCGCTCCATCAGAGGCGCGCACCCGGTCAGGCCGATCGCAAGCGTCTCCTCAAAGCTGTGTTCCCGGTAGGCCTCATCCTCCAGGAAGATGACATTATTGTGGCTTAAATGCAGCTTCAGGGTCTCGCTGTGGCAGCCTGCCAGCACTACAATGGGAGAGACTCCCGCTTTGCGAAGCTTGGCAATCTCTCCCTTGATGACGGTGGTACCGTCCAGCGGGTACATGGGCAGGAACAGAGGGATGCCCTCGTTATCCCGATACTCCTCTCCATAGTCGCCGGAGGCTATGATCAATGCTCCTGTTTTCATATGATCTCCTTTATATTTCCCTGATAAATAATATATTCTCTTAATATCTATTCATCAAAATGTATTTCACCTGTACTATATGTAAAATTATTCCAATTATATTTGTCCTTAAAAATCCAATAAATTCAACTTTAAATCCGTCATTTTTCCATAAAGTATTACTGCAACTCTTTTACAATAAATCGCGCAATCTGCTCTGTATCTTCTAACCCAAATACAGGCACTTCTTCCGGCAGCCCCGTTATCTCTCCGCGATCCAGATCGGTCGCGACGGCACGTAAATTATGCTCTTTACAGACACAGTCCGATGAATTTCCTCTGCGAATAATTTCCAGCTTCGGATAGTTGCTGTCCTTAAAGCCCTCCAACAGAATCAGATCCGCCTCCGGGAACCAGGCAGCGGCCATCTGCTCCGGCGTCAGTTTTTCATCTGTAACCTCGTCGGGCTGCTGTTTTACGACCATGTATTTGTGATCGGAAAAGACGACCGTGCCGTAGGCTCCCGCCTGAAAATGGGCAAAGGTATCCGTACCCGGCACATCTGTCTGAAAATCGTGACCGTCATGCTTGATGGTCGCCACCTTCAGCCCCCGGCCGGTCAGGACCGGCAGGAGCTTCGTAATCAAGGTGGTTTTTCCCGAATTTTTCACACCGCTGACGGCATAAAACAACTGCTTTTTTTCTAAAATATTATTCATAAATCATAGTCCACATTTTCAAAATAACTGCTGCAGAAAGTAATATAAATCGCCCTTTCTCTTTATAGCAGAATCGCCTCCGCCGGATCTCCGGGCTTCAACGCGCCGGATCCTGCTGGCACATCCAGCAGGCAGTTGCAGCCCACCATGGAGGCCAGCACGCCGTTGGAATTCAGGCCTTCCGGCAGATGGAAGGTTCCCTTTTCCCAGTAAGCCCGCACAAATCTCCTTCCTGGGCTGGGCTTTCCAAAAGCGTCCGCCAGGATTCCCTGCACCCGCACCAGATCAAGAGACGGCTTTCTCATCATTTTCGCCAGCATAGGGCGAAGCAAAAGCTCGGTGATGACCAGAGCACTGAAGGGATTGCCTGAAAGGCTCATGACCGGGATTCTCTGGTAATCGGAAAATAAGGTAGGCATACCGGGCTTCACCTGGATACCCCAGAAGATACGCTCTGCGCCAATGAGCGCCAGCGATTCGTGCATAATATCCTTTTTTCCCACAGACACAGCGCCTGTGGTGACGATCAGGTCCGCTTCCTTCGCGGCCTTCTTCAATGCCTCCGCCATCTGCTCCGATTCGTCCGGGACAGAGCGGGCCTCGCAAAGCTCCACGCCCAGCTCCAGCAGGCGGGCCGCCAGAAGCTTCTGATTGATATCGTAGATTTTACCGGGAGCTAAAGGCTCTCCCGGCTGAACTACCTCATTTCCGGTGGTCAGCACCGCGATCCGGGGACGACGGTAGACAGCCACCTCCGGGATTCCCATTCCGGCCAGCACGCCGGCTTCCACAAAACCAAGCTCCCGGTCCGCTTTCAGCAGTGCCTGTCCGGCCTTGAAGTCCTCGCCCCGGAAGCAATAATTGCCCCACGGCCGCTCCGCTTTATAGATCTGCACCGTTTCTTCGCCGTAATCCGTATCCTCCTGACGGACGCAGCAATCACAGCCGGGCGGAATCGCCGCACCGGTCATGATGCGGACAGCCTGACCACTCTTTACTTCTTCCTCAGAATAATCACCCGCGTCGATTTCCCGCAGGACTGTAAGACAGACCGGCTGTTCCTTTGAGGCGCCAGTTAAATCCGCTGCCCGGCAGGCATAGCCGTCAATAGGAGAGCGGTGAAAGGGCGGATTATCAAAGACGGTTTTCACGTCTTCCGCCAATACCCGGCCTGAAATATTCGCGATTTGAATCTGTTCCTTCTCCTGTATCACCGGCGTGTGCTGTAAAACCAGACAAAGCGCCTCCTCTGTTGTAATTCCTCCCATACGTCACGCCCCCTTATACGCCTTTTCCAAAGCCGCAGTTGGGGTAATGGCAGGTCTTGCAGCCCAGACAGAAGCCGCCATTTCCCATATGGGCCAAATCCTTTTTCGTCACCTCCACGCCTGCCGCGATGCGGGGCAGCACCAGGTCAAAGACTGTGGCTTTGGCATACATGACGCAGCCTGGAAGTCCCATGATAGGCATACCGTCTTCCAGATAGGCAAGCAGGAACATGGCTCCCGGCAGTACCGGCGCGCCGTAGGATACAATACGCGCTCCCGTCTGCTTAATCGCGCCCGGCGTCTGGTCATCCGGATCCACACTCATACCGCCGGTACAAAGTACCAGCTCAGCCCCCTGT
>USDU01000253.1 GCA_900553635.1 uncultured Lachnospiraceae bacterium
TGGCAGTTCCGAAGGCGGTAGAGGAGATCCGCACCGCTCCGGTTCTGCATGATACCGTGGTGGAGGTACCGGAGATGAAGGCGGCTGTAAAGGCATTTCTCGGTATGTAAGCTCAAAAAAAGAAAAGGAAGCGCTGTCCCCGGGAGAGAGGGCGGCCACAGGTAAGAACATGGATAATATATGGAGTTTTCTGGATATTATTTTTGTGGGAGCCGGCGTCTATATGCTGTATGCCTGGTTTCTTATGAAAAAAAAGGGCGAGATTAAGCAGGAAGTCCTGATGAGTAAGGACATAGAATTAAAAAAATGTAAGGATTTGGAAGGCTACAAGGCTTATATAGCGCCGAAGATGGTAGTGTTTGGAGTGAGCGCTGTGATTTACGGCGGTATGGGGCTGGTCAACAGCTATGTGACGCCGCTTCCGTCTATGCTTTACAATGTAATGATGTTTGTATTTTTGCTGGTGCTGATCTGGTTCGCGCTGATGGCGCGAAAGGGAACCGAAAAGTTCTGGTAAAATATGTGAGGATCCCGGCAGAATGAAAAAGCTGCCGGGATTTTTATATGAAAAACAGCCTTCGGATCAGAAACACAGAAATCTGACCGCCGAAGGCTGTATCATTTTCGGAAGAAAGCGGATTACCGCTCAGCGAGCTTCACATACTCCTGCCGCTCGGCCACGCTCTTATATGCCGGACGGATGATCTTGCCGTTATTCGCCAGCTCCTCGATGCGGTGGGCGCTCCAGCCCACGATACGGGCCATGGCGAAGATCGGGGTGTAGAGCTCCAGGGGAAGATCCAGCATGCTGTATACAAAGCCGCTGTAGAAGTCCACATTGGCGCTGACGCCTTTGTAGATTTTGCGTTCCTCGCCGATGATCTGGGGGGCCAGCCGTTCCACCATGGAATAAAGGGCGAATTCCTCTTCCCGTCCCTTTTCCACGGAGAGACGCTTGACAAAGGATTTGAAGATGTTCGCACGGGGGTCAGAGAGGGAGTAGACCGCATGGCCCATACCATAGATGAGACCCGCGTGGTCAAAGGCTTCCTTGTGGAGCAGAGCACGCAGATAAGCGCTTACCTCTTCCTCATTGGTCCAGTCTTTCACCTGCTGCTTCATATCCTCGAACATCCGCACCACCTTGATATTCGCGCCGCCGTGCCGGGGACCCTTTAAGGAGCCAAGAGAGGCAGCCACCGAGGAGTAGGTGTCGGTACCGGAGGAAGAGACCACATGGGTGGTGAAGGAAGAGTTATTACCGCCGCCGTGCTCCATATGAAGCACCAGGGCGATGTCGAGAATCTTGGCCTCGAAGTCTGTGTACCTACTGTCGGGACGCAGGGTGTAAAGAATATTCTCCGCTGTAGACAGCTCCGGCTTCGGCGGGTGGATGTAGAGACTCTTGCCATCGTGGTAATGGGCGTAAGCCTGATAGCCATAGACCGAGAGCATCGGGAACAGGGCAATGAGCTGCAGGGACTGGCGAAGTACGTTGGAAATAGAGATGTCGTCGCCACGGTTGTCGTAGGAGTACAGGGTCAGGACGCTTCTGGCCAGGGTGTTCATCATATCCTTGCTGGGAGCTTTCATAATGATATCCCGGACAAAATGGGTGGGCAGGGAACGGTAGGAGCCCAGAAGCTCCCGGAAGGAAGTAAGCTCCCCGGGATTCGGCAGTTCCCCAAAGAGCAGCAGATAGGTGATTTCCTCGAAGCCGAAGCGGCCTTCCGATACGAAGCCACGCACCAGCTCCTCGATATCCATGCCCCGGTAGAACAGCTTTCCCTCGCAGGGAACCAGCTTACCGTCCACCATATCGTAGGCGTGAATCTCGCCGATCTCCGTGAGACCGGCCAGCACGCCCTGACCGCTGATGTCGCGCAGTCCCCGTTTTACATCGTATTTTTTATAAAGCTCTGTGTTAATCTGGCTGGTTTTCTCGCTTAAGCGGGAGAGATCCAGAATTTCGGGTGTGATTTCGGAATATGAATTGATCTGCATGGGCAAAAGCTCCTTTCTAAAATATAACAGGTGTTCTGTTGATAACGGGTGTTTTGTGATGTTCAGATATGCCTGCCGGGCGGATATGAAAGAGTATTCATTGAATTACTTTGCACAGACACTGTTCCGCCGCGTATTAGAGTTATCATATCATAAAGTGGACAGAAAATCATGCGAAAAACAGAAAGTTTACAGATTTTTAAGAAAATGGTAACAAATGAGAATGCGGACGAACGGATACAACTTTCTGTAGGAGAGCTAGCTCGCCTACAGAAAGTTGCATCCTTTTTTACTGCGCGTCAATTCTGGCGAAATAAATTGTATTATTTTAAGTACTTTTCCTTGACTTTTTTTTCACAAGATGTGATAATAAGTGGCGTGGGCGGGTAAGCCCTGTATGCAGGATGGCAGCTACATGCAGAGGGACCCTTTAGTTGACACATATAATACAAAGAAAGAGGTCGAGTGAAAGATGGCAAAGATTGATTTAACTCAGTATGGTATCACAGGTACCACAGAGATCGTACACAATCCTTCTTACGAGATGCTTTTCGAAGAGGAGACAAAGCCGGGTCTGGAAGGCTTTGAAAAGGGCCAGGAGAGCGAGCTTGGCGCAGTGAACGTTATGACAGGTATTTATACCGGACGTTCCCCCAAAGATAAATTCATCGTTATGGATGAGAATTCCAAGGACACCGTATGGTGGACATCCGAGGAGTATCCGAACGATAACCATCCGGCAACTCAGGAAGCATGGGCTGCAGTAAAGGATATTGCAAAGAAAGAGCTGTCCGATAAGAAGCTGTACGTAGTAGACGCATTCTGCGGCGCAAACAAGGACACACGCATGGCTATCCGTTTTATCGTAGAGGTAGCTTGGCAGGCTCATTTCGTAACCAATATGTTTATTCAGCCGACCGCTGAGGAGCTGGAGAACTTTGAGCCTGATTTCGTTGTATACAACGCATCCAAGGCAAAGGTAGAGAACTACAAGGAGCTGGGT
>USDU01000254.1 GCA_900553635.1 uncultured Lachnospiraceae bacterium
AATGGTATTGAAGTGGCAGAGATTACGTCGGAGGCGCTGAAAGGCATTCCCTTTGATGTGATTTTTTCAAGTCCGCTGAAGCGCGCCTATCAGACGGCGGAAATCATGAAACGGGAGCGGCAGATTCCCCTGATTGTGGACGAGCGCCTGAAGGAAATCAGCTTTGGCTGCTTCGAGGGTCTGTGCTGTACGGGGCCGAATTACAACATCCCGGATCCGGATTTCCCGAATTTTTTCCAGAATCCGGCCCACTATAATCCGCCGGAGGGCGGTGAATCCATCGCGGAGCTCTGTGTCCGGGGAACAGATTTTTTGACCTGGCTCATTGACCGGCCGGAGTATCAGGACAAAACTGTGCTGATATCCGCCCATGGAGCGCTTGTGAAAGCACTGTTGTCCAGTCTTCTGATTACAGATTTGAAAGATTTCTGGAAGGGCGGCGTCCATAAAAATTGCGCGGTATCGATCATTGATGTGGAGCATGGAACGGCTTCTGTGCGGCAGGAAAATGTGATCTATTATGATAAGACCAGAAGTATCAACTATTTCGAATAAATGCAGCAGGAAATGGAGCAGCGGAAATTTTACGAAGGATAAGCAGGGCTTGTCCTTCTTTTATTCTCAACAAGAAATCCTGCTATGGACAGTGAGGAACTTTGACGCATATAATAATCATAAAACGGTTAGTTCAGGCTAATACAGGAAAGGAGATTCTTATATGACATCAGAAGTAATCCGGGGAATCTTAATACCCTTTGCAGGAACTTCCCTTGGAGCGGCCATGGTCTTTTTTATGAAAACATCCTTAAATGAACAGGTCAGCCGGGCGTTGACCGGCTTTGCGGCGGGCGTCATGGTGGCAGCTTCCATCTGGAGCCTGCTGATTCCGTCCATGGAACAGTCGGCGGCCATGGGAATCTGGGCCTTCGTCCCGGCAGTTATCGGTTTCTGGGTCGGTATTTTATTTTTGCTGCTGCTCGATCACATCATCCCGCATTTACACCGGAACAGCGACGAGGCAGAGGGACCCAGAAGCCACCTGAAGCGCACGACGATGCTGGTGCTGGCTGTGACACTCCACAACATTCCCGAGGGTATGGCGGTGGGCGTGGTCTACGCGGGATGGCTCTCCGGCAATACTTATATCACCGTAACAGGTGCGCTGGCCCTGTCCATCGGTATTGCCATCCAGAACTTTCCCGAGGGCGCGATCATTTCCCTGCCGCTCCGGGCCGAGGGCGCAGGCAAGGGAAAATCCTTCCTCTACGGCGTTCTGTCCGGCGTCGTGGAACCCATCGGCGCCTTTCTGACGATTCTGGCCGCCACCCTGATTCTTCCGGCCCTTCCATATCTTTTGAGCTTTGCGGCAGGCGCCATGATGTATGTGGTCATCGAGGAACTGATTCCGGAGATGTCCGTGGGAAAACACTCAGATATCGGAACAATCTTTTTCGCTATGGGATTTACACTGATGATGGCCCTGGATGTGGCCCTGGGCTAAGCAGTCGAAAATAGAAAATGGAATACAAACCAAAACAAATGGTTGCACGAATCCTGTAAAAAAGGTAATATTATAAAATACGGGTCTGTCGAAAAATGGAGCCCGTGCAGAAGGATATGAGATTACAGGAGAACAAACATGAATTTAAACAGTGAAATCTGGGCGGCAGCCCCGGAGACCGAGCCGGAGCGCCAGTATTATTTTATAGAGGTCTGTAGAAAGCAGGTAGCAGAGGAAAGCGCGCGGCTTGGCCGCCCGCTGACTTTCTGCGTTACGACCTTCGGTTGTCAGATGAATGCAAGGGATTCCGAGAAGCTGACCGGAATACTGGAAAAAATCGGATATAAGCCAACAGAAGAGGATACCGCCGACTTCGTCATTTACAATACCTGTACCGTCCGTGAAAACGCTAACCTGAAGGTCTATGGTCACCTAGGTCTCTTAAAGCACCGGAAGAAAAGTAATCCCCATATGAAGATTGCTCTCTGCGGCTGCATGATGCAGGAGCCGGAAGTAGTGGAGAAGTTAAAGCAGAGTTACCGCTTCGTGGATCTGGTCTTCGGCACCCATAATATTTTTAAATTCGCGGAGCTTTTGGCGGAAAGCATGCAGAACGGCAGCATGATTGTAGATATCTGGAAGGATACACAGGAGATCGTGGAGGAGCTTCCCATTGAGCGGAAATACGCCTTCAAGTCTGGCGTCAACATCATGTTCGGCTGCAACAATTTCTGCAGCTACTGCATTGTGCCCTATGTGCGTGGCCGGGAGCGGAGCCGGAAGCCTGAGGACATTATCCGGGAAATCGAGAAGCTGGCTGCGGACGGTGTGACCGAGGTCATGCTGCTGGGCCAGAATGTCAATTCCTATGGAAAGAATCTGGAGAATCCCATGACCTTTGCGCAGCTTCTCCGCGAGGTGGAGAAGATTGACGGCATTCGCCGGATCCGTTTTATGACGTCTCATCCGAAGGATCTGTCCGACGAGCTGATTCGGGTTATGAAGGAATCGAAGAAGATCTGCCGTCATCTGCACCTGCCCCTGCAGTCCGGAAGCAGCCGGATCTTAAAGGCCATGAACCGTAAGTACACTAAGGAGCAGTATCTGGAGCTGGCGGAGAAGATTCGCAGGGAGATCCCGGATATTTCCCTGACTACCGATATCATCGTGGGCTTCCCGGGCGAGACTGACGAGGACTTCGAGGAGACCCTGGATGTGGTGCGGAAAGTCCATTACGATAACGCGTATACCTTTATCTATTCCAAACGAACCGGAACGCCTGCTGCCGCCATGGAAAATCAGGTGCCGGATGCGGACAATAAAGTCCGTTTTGACAAGCTCCTGGCGCTGGTACAGAGCTGTGCCAGAGAGCAGACCGCCCGCTATACCGGAACTGTTCAGGAGGTCCTGATTGAGGAGGTCAACGACCACAAGCCCGGTTATGTGACAGGCCGCATGAGCAACAACCTGCTGGTTCATTTCCCGGGCGAAGCGTCCC
>USDU01000255.1 GCA_900553635.1 uncultured Lachnospiraceae bacterium
AGAATATGAAGGGAAATTTTGAAAATGTTGGCTATGCAAAGGTTGACAAAGCCGGAATTTACAATATACTGATTATGGAAGAAAAACAGACCATTCTGGCGGCAGGCGCGGGCGCTTCCACCAAATTTGTTTTCGCGGCGGACCACATCGAACGTGTGGAGAACGTGAAAGACGTGAAGCAGTACATCGAGCGCATCGACGAGATGATTGAGCGGAAGAGAAGCTTTATGGAGAAAAATGGTTTGCTTTAGGCAGACAGAGGTAGAAACATGAGTGAAACGACCCCCCTTTCCTTTTTCGAGGAGGACGTCACCGAGGAGATCAATCACGGCATACGGGTGAGCAATCTGGCTTACTGCGTGGCGAAGGAGCTGGTCCTTGGCGAGGCGCGCTGCCGCGAGCTGGCTCTGGCCGGTATGATGCACGACATCGGCAAGCTCTATGTATCCGGCTATCTCTATGGCCGCGACAAAGACACCCTGAAGATCGAGGAAATGAAATATGTGCGGCTGCATCCCAGGCTTGGTTACGACGAGCTGATGCGGCTGGATTTCTCCGATTTTGTATTGGAGAGCATACTTTATCATCATGAGAATTACGACGGCTCCGGTTATCCGGAAAACCTGGCGGGCGATCAGATTCCGCTGGGCGCGAAAATCCTGCGGGTCTGCGACGTATACGCGGCGCTGACCTCCGACCGCCCTTACCGGAGCGCTTTTGATTCGGATACGGCGGTGGAGCTGATGATTGATGAAGTGAAAAATTTTGACATGAAAGTATTTCTGGCCTTTCAACGGGTCATTCACGAAGCGGAGTGGCAGGGAAAATGGGCGCTGCCCGGATTGAAGGTTCGGATTACAGAGGAGGAGACGATATGATAACACAGGCACCAAGAGGAGTGGAAGACTGGTACGGCGAGCGGATGCACAAGCGCGCCTGGGTGGAGAAGCAGGCCAGAGAGCTTGCCCGCACCTACAATATGACAGAGATTATTACCCCGATTTTCGAGCACACCGTATTGTTCCAGCGTGGCGTGGGCGAGACCACGGATGTAGTGCAGAAGGAGATGTATACCTTCGAGGATAAGGGCGGCAGAAGCATCACCCTGAAGCCCGAGGGAACCGCGGGAGCCATGCGTGCTTACCTGGAGCGCAATATGTACGCCAATCCGGCGCCCACCAAGCTCTACTATGTGACCCAGGCCTTCCGTTATGAGAAGCCCCAGAGCGGCCGTCTCCGCCAGCATCATCAGTTCGGCGTGGAGTTCGTAGGATCCAAAAGCCCCCTGGCTGAAGTGGAGGTTATTTCCCTGGCTGCGACCCTGATTAAGAAGCTGGGTCTGAAGGATGTGAAGCTTCATATCAACAGCATCGGCTGTCCCAACTGTAAGAAGGATTACAATGACGCGCTGCTTGCGTATCTGAGAAAGCATGAGGACGCCCTGTGTCCCACCTGCCGGGAGCGTATGCAGAAGAACCCCATGCGTGTCATCGACTGCAAGGTTCCGGAGTGCAAGGAGATCGTCAAGGACGCGCCCCGCACCATCGACTATCTGGACGAGGAGTGCAAGAACCATTTTGGTGAGCTTCAGCATCTGCTGACCGAGCTTGGCATTCCCTTTGAGGTGGATACCGGCATCGTCCGCGGTCTGGATTACTACACCAAGACCGTATTTGAGTTCGTGAATTCCGATGGCTTCACCCTCTGCGGAGGCGGACGCTACGACGGTCTGATTCATGAGATCGACGAGAAGCAGGATATTCCGTCTGTAGGCTTCGGTATGGGTATCGAGCGTATTCTGTATTTCCTGGAGAAAGAGGGCGTGGAGGTTCCGGCCATGGAAACACCCGATCTCTATGTGGGAATTCTGGGTGCAGAGGCGAAAGCAAAGGCCTATAAGCTGGTCAATGAGATCCGCAGCCACGGTCTGATTGTGGAGACCGATTACATGGATCGAAGCGTCAAGGCGCAGATGAAGTACGCCAATAAAATCGGCGCGAAGAAGGTTGTCATCATTGGCGCGGACGAGTTGGAAAAAGGCGCGGCCAATGTAAAGGATATGGCTACCGGAGAGCAGACCGAGGTGGCGCTGGCAGATCTTCCGGGCCTGTTCTAAATCATAATAACAGCGATAGATAAGAGAGGAAAAAATTATGTTTCAGTCAAGAACACACACCTGCAACGAGCTGCGTCTCGCAAACGCAGGTGAAACTGTCACTTTGGTAGGCTGGTATGAAAACCTGCGTAAAGTCAGCAAGAACCTGGGCTTCCTGATCCTGAGAGATTTCTACGGAACCACCCAGGCCGTTATCGAGACAGAGGAAATGATGGCGAAGCTGTCCGGCGTCAACACCGAGTCCACCCTGTCCATTACAGGCGTGGTCCGGGAGCGTTCCAGCAAGAACGCGGCGCTGGCCACCGGTGAAATCGAGGTGGTTCCCACCGACATTCAGGTGCTGGGACGCTGCCGTTACAACGAGCTGCCCTTCGAGATCAACCGTTCCAAGGAGGCGGATGAGAATACCCGCCTGAAATACCGTTATCTGGATCTCCGTAACCCGGCTGTCAAGGAGCGCATCGTTCTGCGCAGCAACGTGGTAGCAGAGCTTCGCAGAAGCATGACCGACCACGGCTTCCTGGAGATTACCACGCCGATTCTGACCTGCTCTTCTCCCGAGGGCGCAAGAGATTATCTGGTACCGTCCAGAAACCATCCGGGCAAGTTTTACGCTCTGCCCCAGGCTCCCCAGCAGTTTAAGCAGCTGCTGATGACCTCCGGCTTCGACCGTTATTTCCAGATTGCCCCCTGCTTCCGTGACGAGGACGCCAGAGCAGACCGCTCCCCGGGAGAGTTCTATCAGCTGGATATGGAGATGGCATTTGCCAGCCAGGAGGACGTTTTCGCGGTGCTGGAGGATGTGCTTCCGCCGGTATTTGAGAAATACGGTACCTACAATACCGCGTCCAAGGCTCCGTTCCGCCGGATC
>USDU01000256.1 GCA_900553635.1 uncultured Lachnospiraceae bacterium
CCGTCCGTGTCGATCACCACGATTCTCTTTAAGATACCAACCTGCGGAGCAGCCAGGCCCACGCCCATAGCTTCGTACATGGTATCGTACATGTCATCAATGAGCTCCTGAATCTTCGGAGTCATCTCTTTGACCTCGCGGCAGTTTTTGCGGAGAATGTCGTCTCCCAGCTCTCTGATATTTCTGATTGCCATTTTTGTTTCCTTCCTTTCTCTCCCGTTACCGTTCACTTCGTTCACAGTAACACGCTTCGCGGTACAGTAACTGTGAACAGTGGTTTCCCCTTAAAAAGGATTCACGGGATCCATATCAAACTGTATATTGAAGGTGGAAAGCTGCTTCTCCTTCGGAAGCACTGCTTCCAGCCATCCCTTCCATTCTGTCAAATAATTCATTTCCGTGCATTTCAGATACAGCACCTTGCGATAGACGTCCTTCAGCTTAGACAGACCTGCGTCTGAAGGGCCGATAAGAGCGATTTCCTGCCGGGTATGGGACATAGCCAGTGCCTTCAGCCGCACCGCGCCCCGGTTCAGGGCTTCCTCGTCCTCCGACATGAGGTAAAGCGCCATCAGATGGGCCGCCGGGGGATAGTTCATCATCCGCCGGAATGCCATTTCCTTTTCAAAAAACGCTTTGTAATCCTGGTCTGCCGCCGTCTCAATGCTGTAGTGTTCGGGACTGTAGGTCTGAATTACTGCCGTTCCGGGCGTAGTGCCTCTGCCTGCCCGTCCCGCCGCCTGCACCAGCAGCTGAAAGGTGCGCTCCGCCGCCCGGTAGTCGCCTGCGTACAGCGACAGATCCGCCGCCAGCGCACCCACCAGGGTTACTCCCGGAAAATCGTGTCCCTTTACAATCATCTGGGTACCCACCAGAATATCGGCCTGCTTCTTTGAAAATGCTTCCAGAATCCGCTCATAGCCGCCTTTCTGTCTCGTGGTATCGAAATCCATCCGCAGAATCCGCGCTCCCGGAAATGTCTTCGCGGCAGCCTCCGCCACCTGCTGGGTGCCTGCCCGGAAAGCCCCGATGTAGGCCGATCCGCAGGAAGGACATTTCTTCGGCTGGACTGTCTGATATCCGCAGTAATGACAAACCATCCTGCCCCCATGGTGCAGGGATAAAGACACATCGCAATGTGGACATTTTATCACATGTCCGCAGGCTCTGCAAGAAACAAAGCCCGCATAGCCCCGCCGGTTCAGGAAAAGCATGATCTGCTCGCCCTTTCGCAGCCGGTCTTCCATAAGTTCCTTTAACCGGGCGCTGAAGATGGAGCGGTTTCCCATGCGAAGCTCTTCCCGGAGATCCACCACCTCGGTCTCTGGCATGGCACGGTTTTCCACCCGGAACGGCAATTCATAAAGCCGGTAAAGGCCCTCTTTTGTACGTTCATAGGAATCTACCGACGGGGTCGCCGAGCCCAGCACCACAAAGGCTCCGCACATGCGGGCACGCTCGATGGCCGCCTCCCTGGCGTGGTAGCGGGGGGCATTTTCACTCTTGTAGCTGCCCTCATGCTCCTCGTCGATGACGATGACGCCCAGCCTGGGAAATGGTGTAAACAGGGCGGAACGGGGACCTATCATGACTTTCACCTCGCCCCGTCTGGCCCGCTCGAACTGGTCGTAACGCTCCCCGGCGGACAGCTTCGAATGGATAATCGACACCTGGTCGCCGAAGCGCCGGTAAAACCGCAGCACCGTCTGAAAGGTCAGCGCAATCTCGGGAATCAGCACGACGGCCTCTTTTCCCTGCTCCAGCACCGCCGCAATCAGCTCCATATAGACCTCGGTTTTTCCGCTGCCGGTGACGCCGTGAATCAGAGAAGGCCGCAGGTCGCCTGCTGCCGCGCGCGCCGCCACATCCTCCACGATGGCCTGCTGGGCCGGGTAGAGGGTGAAGGGATGTGCCTGTACCTCAGATGGTCGAACCGGGTTACGGAAAATGGTGTCGGATTCGATGCGGATGAGGCCAAGCTCCATCAGCTTCCGCGCGGTGGCGGCGGTCAGACCAAGCTCCTTCTGGGCTGCCGCGTAGTCCATGTCCTGCCCGGTTTGCTCCAGCAAGGCTTTTATGATCCGGACCCGGGCGGTCTGGTGCTTTCGCTCCATCTCCGCAAGCGCCGCCTCCGCCTCTTCTTTCGTCACCGCTAGCCGCACTTTTCTAGAAATTTTTTCCTGCACGCTTTTTTTCACCGGAAGCACTGTTTTTAATGCCTGATTCATGGTGGAGCCGTAAGTGCGGCGCATCCAGGCCGCCAGAGCGATGAGCTGGCCCTCCAGCCGGATGCCCTTTTCCGCCAGTCCCAGGATGGGCTTCAATTTCTTCTCATCCCATTCACAGGTATCAGTCAGCTCCAGCACGTAACCGGTCAGGGTCCGCCCCCCGTTTCCGAAGGGGATTCGGACCTGCATACCTTCCTTCAGGATACCCTGCAGTTCTTCGGGAACCCGGTACTGGAAGGTCCGATCCAGCTTTTCCAGGGAAATATCTACAATGATATTGGCAAATTTCACTTTCTACCTAACTCCTCCAGAACCTCCGCGATAAGCACCCGCTCATCCATGGGATGCTTGACTCCGCAGATTTCCTGATAGTCCTCGTGGCCCTTCCCGGCCAGGACGATGACGTCGCCGGGCCGGCCGTTCTCAATCACGTAGCGGATGGCTTCTTTCCGGTCAATGATTTCCACATATTTTCCACTGGTCTTGGCAATACCGGTCTTGATATCGTCGATGATGGCCTGGGGTTCCTCGAAACGGGGATTATCGGAGGTGATGACGGTCAGATCCGCCAGATTGCCGGACACCTCTCCCATCTCATAGCGGCGCAGCTTGGAGCGGTTGCCGCCGCAGCCGAACAGGCAGACCAGACGCTTCGGATA
>USDU01000257.1 GCA_900553635.1 uncultured Lachnospiraceae bacterium
AAGGCGTGGGTCTGCAACACCCTGATCACCAGTTCAAATCTGGTTGTCGCCTCTCATAGAAGAGTTTAAAGTCTGTATTTACAGGTTTTAAGCTCTTTTTTGAACTATAGAGAAGCTTCTTCGGAGCCGGGAGCAGGAGAAGCTTCTGTTCGAGCCTTTTGCGACAGATTAATATGATACAATAAAAAGGAATCCTTTTTACGGGATTCCTTTTCTGCGTTTCATTTTATAAAAAATCTTTTACAGTCCGGCCAGCTTCTGCAGCGCCTCGCCTGCAATCAGCAGATCCTCATGCTCAGCCATATAGGCCTCGGCGGCGGAGGAGTATTTCTCGTTGCTGCCGTACTCGGAGAGAATATTGGAAATCTTGTTGAATTCCTCCGGCGTGTGGCTGCTCTTGTGGATAATCAGGCAGTAGTCGCCATCCTTTTTCAGACGGTACAGGGAGTTCTGACCCTGGTAGAAGCCCTGAAGCACATGGGCCGCATCGATGACTGTGTCCAGATCCTGGAAGGAATACAGGCGGGTCAGGTCAATCTCGGAAGCGAGAGAGACGGCCTGTTCTGCTTTTTCTTCCTTGCTGGAAGCGGTAGAGTCCTGGAGCTTCTTTTCAATGAGCTTCTTGAACATATCCAGGACATTGTCGGCGCCTTCCGGAAGGATACCGCTCAGATCGTTTGCGTCTTCGGGCATGGGGCTGTCGCCGCCTGGTGCGAATTTGGCGAAGCGGGTGTCCAACTCTTCCGGATCCTCGACCTTGGTGATAATCAGGACGATGCATTCGTTGGGCATGGGAATCGCTTCGATCATCAGTGGAATATTGTCAGCCTCAAAACCAAATTCGATGGCTGCCTGCTGCATCATTTCCCGGAACAGCTCCTTGGCCTTTTCTGTACCGTAGGCCAGTTCACTGAGCTTTAGCTGACGGTTATTCAGATCGTCTCTGGTCAGGGTGCAGCGTATCTGGTTATCGTTTATCTTTTCTATCTTCATATATCCTCACATCCAATTTATATATAGCTTAAAAAGCTTTCAATTCTATTATATACAAAATGACTGGGAGATACAATATTGAATCTGCGCTGAAAATATGAAAAAATCTGGTTTTCTATAAAAATTTCATAAATTTTCCAATTTGCTTGCATTTCCGGAAAAAGACAGGGTATAATGAATTCGGAAAAGCCGCCCGGGGAAGGGAGGCAGCGAAGAACATAATTTTTACAGAAGTCTTAAGTAAGCCAGGCTTTTATTTCTCAGGCGCCAGTTCGGCGCGATTTCCACGATTGACAGATAAAAAGGTTTCAGAGAGAGTATCAGGCGGCATTTTCCGGAATAATATATCACGATCTCCTTTTGGGGAGCGGACGGCTGCGGGCCGCGGGTGAAAAACAGGCGAGGTCCCCTCCGAGCCTACAGAGCGGGCCGCGAGCCTTATCCGCTGTAAAAAATGACGGAAAGCTGTCGAAAATGGGTGACGCGGCGGTGAATTTCTGTTATGATAGACCCGATAGGAGGTTTCTGCCATGGCAACGACAAAACGAAGAAGACGAAGAAGATCCCGGGGAAGAAGAAAAGCAGCGCCGATGCTGGCGGTATTTGTACTGATTGTACTGATTCTGGCAGGCGTAATGTTTGCTTTCCTGTATGAAAAATATAGCCCCTCCAAGGAACGCATGAGCTGGAATACCTATTTCGAGGTGACAGCCAGCGATGAGGCGGCAGTGATTTTAAATGATCAGATGATGGATTTTAAGGCCAGAGTCATCGACGGTGAGCCCTATGTGACCACCGATACCCTGTACGATTACCTGAATTCCCGTTTCTACTGGGATTCCCAGGAAAATCTGCTGCTGTATACGACGCCGACGGAGCTGATTACCGCGTCTGTGGGAAGTAATACCTACACGGTAGCGAAGCAGTCCTGCATGGAGGATTACACACCGGTGAAGGTGGACGGCGATACGGCTTATGTGGCTTTGAAATATATTCAGAAATATACAGGCCTTACATATGAGCTGATGACCGACGAGGTGAACCGCGTCAATATCAAAACGGAATTCGGTACGGCAGAGACCGTGACCGTGAAGAAGAACGGAAATGTCCGCTACCGCGCAGGCATTAAGAGCCCGATTCTGATGGATGTGTCCAAGGGCGATACCCTGTACGTGCTGGAGGAGACCGAGGACGTGGGCGACTGGACGAAGGTTCGTACGTCCAACGGCTTTATCGGTTACATCCGCAATAAATATCTGGGCCAGAAGGGCGAGGAGACTACAGAGTCCAATTACATAGAGCCTGAGTACACGAATATCAGCAAAGACTACACCATTAATATGGCATGGCATCAGGTGACCAATGGGGACGCCAACAGCAAGGTGTTGGAGACTATCGCGAATACAAAAGGGCTGACCACCATTTCCCCCACCTGGTTCTTCCTGAAGGACGACGACGGCAACATTGATTCTCTGGCAAGCCAGACTTATGTAAACTACTGCCACCAGAACAACATCGAGGTGTGGGCGCTGGTGGAGGATATCACCCACAAGGACACCATTACCGATTACGAAATCCTGTCCCGGACCTCATCCAGACAGCGGCTGGTCAGCAACCTGATTGCCAAGGCCATCGAGTTTGATCTGGACGGTATCAATATAGACTTTGAGTATATCAATGAAGATTCCGCTAAGGGTTACGTGGAGTTCCTGCGGGAGCTGTCCATCATGTGCCGCCTGAACGGCATCATTCTTTCCGTGGACAATTACCGTCCGGCGGATCATAATCGCTTCTATAACCGCGCGGAGCAGGGTGTGGTGGCCGATTACCTGATTATCATGGGTTAT
>USDU01000258.1 GCA_900553635.1 uncultured Lachnospiraceae bacterium
CTGGGTACGGTGGAAGTAGTCGTATTTCCGAATGTGTATGAGCGAAGCGGCGAGGTACTGCAGGAGGATGCGAAGATCTTCATCAGCGGCCATGCGGACGTGGGCGACGACCGGGCGGGTAAGCTTATCTGCGACCGGATCATTCCTTTTGACGCAGGCAGAAAAGAGCTGTGGATTCAGTTCCCGAATCAGGCGTCCTGTCTGGAACGGGAGCAGGAGCTGCTGACGATGCTTGCCGACAGCGACGGAAAAGATCCGGTGGTGCTTTACGCGGCGGCAGAGAAGAGCGTGAAGCGTCTTCCTGCAGGACGAAATGTAAACGCAGATCCGGAATTGATTGGAAAATTGGAAAAAAGTTTCGGTAAAGGAAATGTAAAAGTTGTAGAGAAACGTATTGAAAATATAAGGCGGATGAAGTAAAATCACATTCAAGGATGTTATAAAATGATTGGCAGTAACAGTCCAGGAGATGAGAACCCGGACGGACGCGAGGAGGAATCATTATGGCAAAAGAGATTAAAACCATCGGAGTACTGACAAGCGGCGGCGATGCGCCGGGTATGAACGCGGCAGTCCGCGCTGTAGTACGTAAAGCACTGGTAAACGGCAAACAGGTAAAAGGAATTCTCAAAGGCTATACCGGACTTCTGGACGAAGAGATTATAGATATGTCCGCAAATGATGTATCCAATACCATTGAGCGCGGCGGTACAATGCTGTTCACTTCCCGCTGTAAGGAATTCATGACCGAGGAAGGCCAGAAGCGCGGCGCGGAGATCTGCCGGAAGCACGGCATCGACGGCATCGTAGTCATCGGCGGAGACGGTTCCTTCCGTGGAGCCCAGAAGCTGGCGGCCTTAGGCATCAATACCATCGGCGTACCGGGCACCATCGACCTGGATATCTCCTGTACCGAGTACACCATCGGCTTCGATACAGCAGTGAATACAGCCATGGAAGCCATTGATAAGGTACGTGATACCTCTACATCCCATGAGCGCTGCAGCATCATCGAGGTTATGGGACGTAACGCAGGCTATATCGCCCTGTGGTGCGGCATCGCCAACGGCGCTGAGGATATTCTGCTTCCGGAGAATTACGACTACGACGAGCAGAAGATCATCAACAACATTATCGCCAACCGGAAGCGCGGCAAAAAGCATCACATCATTGTAAATGCCGAGGGCGTCGGACATTCCACCAGTATGGCCCGCCGCATTGAAGCGGCCACCGGCATCGAGACCAGAGCTACCATTCTGGGTCACATGCAGCGAGGCGGAAGCCCCACCTGCAAAGATCGTGTTTACGCATCCATGATGGGAGCCATGGCAGCAGACCTGCTCTGCGAGGGCAAGACCAACCGCGTAGTAGGGTACCAGCACGGACGTTTCCAGGATTTCGATATCGACGAGGCGCTTGCCATGGTAAAGGGCATCGATCCGTACCAGTATCAGGTGGCAAAAGACCTGTCCAAGCACTGTTAGGAGATATTAACTATATGATAACAAGTACGGCGAACCAGCAGGTAAAACTGCTGGTTCAGTTGAATAAAAAAAGAAAACTCCGGGACGAGCGGGGTGTATTCCTTGTAGAGGGCCCGAAAATGTTCCGGGAGGCTCCAAGGGAGCGGCTTGAGAAAGTCTATTTTTCAGAAAGCTTCTATGAAAAGCATAGAGAAGCGCTTACCAGACGGATTCAGGCGGAAAAGCTGGATTATGAGATTCTGGACGACCATGTATTCAAGACCGTCAGCGATACCCAGACGCCCCAGGGCGTGCTCTGTATCGCGCGGCAGCAGGAAAGCTCGCTTGATGCATTTTTGAAGGCGGAAAAGCCGTTGTTACTGCTCCTTGAGAACCTGCAGGATCCCGGCAATCTGGGAACAATTCTCAGGACGGCAGAGGGCGCGGGCGTGACCGGCGTGATCCTGAGCAAGGGCTGCGTGGATCTGTATAATCCGAAGACGATCCGGTCTACGATGGGTTCCGTATATCGGGTTCCGACCTTGTATACAGAAGATCTGTGCCAGACAGTGGAAGTATTGAAAAAGCACGGGATCTGCTCCTACGCAGCGCACCTGAAGGGTGCGAACTTCTACGACCAGGAGAACTACCAGAGCGGTACCGCCTTCCTCATCGGAAATGAAGGAAACGGCCTGACGGATGAGTTGACCGAACAGGCAGACGCCCTGATTCGAATCCCCATGGAGGGCCAACTGGAATCCCTGAACGCAGGCGTAGCGTCAGCGATCCTCATGTACGAAGCCTATCGTCAGAGACGATAAATAGAAAACCAGAAGGTTCGGGCAGCCGGGGCGGCAAAACTTTCCTAAGCGAATCCCTAGTTTGGGATGAGTCTGGAAAATTTTTGCCGCCCCGGCTGCCTGGACCTTCGTCCGTCCTATTTCAAAAGCTTCGCCTTCACCGTCGTATATTCCTATACAAAACAATATAACATATGCTAATTCGGAAAAATGGGTGACACTTGAATGACTGCACGCAATTTCATTCTTTTGGATGAGGGGAATCATAGTCGTTTTTCGGTTAGAATTGGCTAAATTATTGACAAATGCGGTTTGCTCTGCTACAATACCTCTCGTAACAGAAATGTAACATTTGTAATAATAATTGTAATATGTGACATAAAAATGTTAAATATCAACAGCTCGCATCATTGCAATTAAGACTTACAGGAGGTTTTTATGAACGCAATCAGCAAAAAGATACCGCTGTTTCTGGCAGTGGCAGGTCTCTGGATTCTGGGCTGTGGCTTTGACAATTTGGAAGTAGAGACATCTGCAGGTATCGAGTCCGTGATGGCGGATCTGACAG
>USDU01000259.1 GCA_900553635.1 uncultured Lachnospiraceae bacterium
CAACATCAAGGGCGCAGGTACGGATGTGATTCGAATTAAGGGTGTTGAGAAGCTTCACAGCACGGAGTATTCGATTATCCCGGATCAGATTGAAGCAGGAACCTTCATGTTTGCGGCGGCGGCGACCCGAGGTGATGTGACGGTCAAGAATGTGATCCCGAAGCATCTGGAGGCCACCACTTCCAAGCTTCTGGAAATTGGCTGTGAGATTGAGGAGTTGGACGACGCAGTCCGCGTGGTATGCTCCAAGGGACTTCGCAGCACCAATGTTAAGACACTGCCTTACCCGGGATTCCCGACGGATATGCAGCCTCAGATTACCGCAACCCTGGCGCTGGCCAAGGGCAGCAGTATTGTGACCGAGAGCATTTTCGAGAATCGTTTCAAATATGTGGATGAGCTGGCGCGTATGGGCGCGAATATCAAGGTGGAGAGTAACACCGCCATTATCGAGGGCGTGGAGCGCTACACCGGTGCGCAGGTATCCAGTCCGGATCTCCGTGCGGGAGCGGCATTGGTTATCGCGGGTCTGGCAGCGGACGGTATCACCATCGTAGACGACATCCATTTCATTGAGCGCGGCTATGAGAGATTTGATGAAAAGCTCCGTTCTCTGGGCGCTGAGATTGAGAAAGTGGAAGATGAGCGCGCGCTTCAGAAATTTCGCCTCAGAGTGGGTTGACAAAACACCCGGAGTAGTGTAATGTATAGCACGTGATAAGCAAATTGAATATTGTAAATTTTCTCTTATTCAGAGTGATGGAGATACAAAGGATCTGTGAAGTCACGGCAACCCCGCGTCAGCGGAAGGTGCCAACCTGAGCGAGTTGAATCGAACAATAAGAGGATTTGGTTATCGTGATATAAACAGGTCCGCTTGATATGAAGCGGGCCTTAACTTTTGTTTCTATACACAAGTCAAAAAGAAGAAAGGAAGAGACCATGGAAAAATTATTATTTACTTCAGAATCCGTAACCGAAGGCCATCCGGACAAAATCTGTGACCAGATTTCCGACGCTATTCTTGACGCCCTGCTGGAGCAGGATCCCATGAGCCGCGTAGCCTGCGAAACCGCTACCACTACCGGCCTGGTACTCGTTATGGGCGAGATTACCACCAAGGGCTATGTAGATATTCAGAAAATCGTTCGCGATACCGTGCGCGAGATCGGCTATGACCGTGGAAAATACGGCTTTGACGCCGACAACTGCGCGGTTATTACAGCCATTGACGAGCAGTCCGCCGACATCGCCATGGGCGTAAACAAGGCGCTGGAAGCAAAGGAGCACCTGATGAGCGAGGACGAGATCGAAGCCATCGGCGCCGGCGATCAGGGTATGATGTTCGGCTACGCAGTCAACGAAACTCCGGAGCTGATGCCCTATCCGATTTCCCTGGCGCATAAGCTGACCAGGCAGCTCACCAGGGTTCGTAAGGACGGCACCCTGACCTACCTTCGTCCGGACGGAAAGTCCCAGGTGACTGTAGAGTACGATGAGAACGGTAAGCCGGCACGTCTGGACGCTGTGGTTATCTCCACCCAGCACAGCGAGGATGTGACACAGGAGCAGATTCACGAGGATGTCAAGAAATACGTTTTGGATCCGATCCTTCCGGCAGAGATGGTAGATGAGAATACCAAGTTTTATATTAACCCGACAGGACGTTTTGTTATCGGCGGACCCCACGGCGACAGCGGACTGACCGGTCGTAAGATTATCGTGGACACCTACGGCGGAATGGCGCGTCACGGCGGTGGAGCCTTCTCCGGCAAGGACTGCACCAAGGTAGACCGTTCCGCAGCGTACGCAGCACGTTACGTGGCAAAGAATATCGTGGCTGCAGGCCTGGCTGACAAGTGTGAGATTCAGCTATCCTACGCTATCGGTGTGGCAAGACCGACTTCTATCAACGTGGATACCTTTGGAACCGGCAAGCTGTCCGATACCAAGCTGGTAGAGCTTATCCGTGAGAACTTCGACCTGCGTCCGGCAGGCATCATCCGTATGCTGGATCTGCGCAGACCGATTTACAAGCAGACAGCAGCTTATGGTCACTTTGGCCGTACAGACCTGGATCTGCCCTGGGAGAAGACAGACAAGGCAGAAGAGCTGAAGAAGTATCTGTAAAGCCCTTCAAGGTAACAGTTAAATACTAAGAAAGCCGTAGCAGAGTGCGTTATCTGCCGCGGCTTTCTTTTTTTGCACGAGCGACGAGTATAAAGTCCGTGCTTGCGCCGAAATATGGTGAAACATACAACTTTTTGTAAAAAATCGTAGATTTTCATCTGCAAGGTATTGCAACAATACCTAAAAAGTATTATACTATAAAAAGTTTTTAAGAAAGTTTATCAATTTTTTAGATTTATATAGAAAGTGCTTTATACATGGAGTATACAAGAGGGGCGGCCATTGAACGGCTGCTGAAAAGCTATAGAACCTATTACGATATCCACATGCAGGAGGATGAGACTCCGATTGCGGCCCGCTGTGATTTCTTTGAACATTCTGAGAAATATGTGCTGTCAAAAAAGGCCGAGCTCTGGTCCGCGGACAATGAGGAATTTCTCTACATCGTGGATATCCCGCATCTGACCCTGGAGCTCTACGAGAAATGGAGAGATTACATCCAGGAGGACGGGATGCAGCGCGTCAAGCCGGGACCGGGCCATATGGCTTCCTATATTACGCCGGTTTTCATCTGTGATACCTGTGATGAGGATGCGCGGAAGGCATTGAAGAAATGCCGCATTTACAAAAGTTTTCATTTTTCACTGCACGGCTGGATGGACCACCACACTGCGGTAGTC
>USDU01000260.1 GCA_900553635.1 uncultured Lachnospiraceae bacterium
GGGAATCGAACCCGTGTTACCGCCGTGAAAGGGCGATGTCTTAACCGCTTGACCAAGGAGCCGCATCTTGTTTCTTACGTTGCCCCTGGGGGCCATCGTGTGGCAGAACAGAAATGTCCTGAACATTAGATATGCTACCACACTTTGGCCCGTTTGGCAAGTGTTTTTTTTACTCTTCCAGACCGAATGCGTCATGTACCGCATTCACTGCTCTCTCCGCATCCTTCTCGTTGATCAGCACCGTGATCCGAATCTCGGATGTGGAAATCATATTGATATTGATATTCTCGTTGAACAGCGCCTCGAACATCTTCGCAGCCACGCCCGGGTTGGACATCATGCCTGCGCCTACGATGGAGACTTTGACCACTTCCTTATTGCAGGAAATGCCGGTGCAGCCAATGCGGGCCTTATTGGCCTCAATGATCTTCACTGCCTCATCCGCCTCGTCACGGGATATCGTGAAGGAGATATCCTTGCTGTTCTCACGTCCGATAGACTGCAGGATTACGTCTACGTTAATACCCTCTTTTGCCAGCATATTGAAGAGTCGGAAGGCCATACCCGGCTCATCCTTCAGACCGATAACTGAAATTCTGGCTGTATTTTTGTCCAGCGCCACGCCGCTGATTAACATTCTTTCCACGCTCGTTTCCTCCTTCACAATGGTTCCTTCATGATCATTTAAGCTGGAGCGTACCACAAGCTGTACGCCGTATTTCTTCGCCATCTCCACGGAACGGTTGTGCAAAACACCTGCGCCAAGCGTCGCCAGATCCAGCATTTCATCATAAGTAATCTCCTCAAGCTTCCGCGCCTTCGGTACGATACGCGGGTCGGCTGTGTATACACCATCCACGTCCGTGTAGATCTCACAGGCGTCCGCGTGCAGGGCGGCTGCCAGCGCTACAGCTGTGGTATCGGAACCGCCGCGGCCCAGTGTGGTGTAGTTGTCGTATTTATTCACGCCCTGGAAGCCGGTCACGATGACGATACGGCGATGCTCCAGCTCGTGCATGATGCGGTCTGTATCAATGCGTTTCAGACGCGCATTGCCATGTACCCGGGTGGTGTGCATCCGGACCTGGAACGCATTCAGAGATACCGCCGGAATATCCATGGTATCGAAAGCCAGCGCCATCATCGCTACAGAAACCTGCTCACCTGTGGTCAAGAGCATATCCAGCTCGCGCTTGGGCGGATCCGGATTAATCTCCTTTGCCTTGGCAATCAACTCGTCCGTAGTCTTACCCATTGCGGAAAGGACGAGCACAATGTCGTTGCCCTTTTTGAAATCCTCTGCGCATCTTCTTGCCACATTCATGATGCGGTCCTTATCCCCTACAGAGGTTCCGCCAAATTTTTTCACTATCAGCATTACTTTTTCTCCTCAAACAGTTTGTCGATCAGCTCGTAGCCATGCATCACTTCGATGCCGCCCGCCTTTGCCGCCTTCTCATTGTAGACGCCCGCGCCGTCCTCGAAGGCCTTTCTGCTGTCATAAAGCAGATAGGGAATCGGATCGCTGGTGTGGGTCCGCACGCAGATCGGGGTCGGGTGATCCGGCAGAATCATCATCCTATAATCCTCGCCGGAGGCGTCCAGAGCCTCTTTTAAGCGGGCAATCAGACGCTGATCCAGATATTCGATAGCCTGAACCTTCCTCTCTACACTGCCCTGGTGGCCCATTTCATCGGGAGCCTCCACATGGACATAGACAAAATCATAGCCATCCTTTAAGAGCGCGTCCGCGGCTGCCTGAGCCTTGCCCTCATAGTTGGTGTGAAGCTGACCGTTGGCCCCCTCTACCTCAATATTCTTCATGCCTGCTCCCACCGCAATGCCCTTTAAGAGATCAACCGCGGAAATCATGGCGCCTGTTTTGTGATTTTTCTCCTCAAAGGAACTTAAGGCCGGTCTGGTACCCGCGCCCCAGAACCAGCAGGAGTTGGCCGGGTTCAGGCCCTGCTCCTTACGCTTGACATTTAGCGGATGCCTGGAGAGAATCTCATAGCTCTTCTTCTGCATTTCCCGGAGAACCGGATCAGACGGCAAGTAATCGCCCACCTTCCGTCCCAGCACGTCGTGGGGCGGTGTCAGCTCTACCACGCTTCCCTTATCCCAGATGAGCAGATGGCGGTAGCTGGTTCCCACATAAAAATGATACCTGTCATTTTCCAGCTCTTTGCGGACTGCGTCCAGTAAAATCGCCGCGTCCTCGGTGCTGATTTCGCTGGAGCTGTGGTCGATAATCGTTTTTTCTTCATAAGGCTCGTCACCGTCGGATACGGTAATCAGGTTGGTCCGAAGGGCGATATCGTCAGGCTTCATATCCACGCCGATGCTTAAGGCCTCCAGCGGGGAGCGTCCGGTATAATATTTCTTCGGGTCATATCCCAGTACCGACAGGTTCGCCGTGTCGCTGCCCGGCTTCATACCTTCGGGAATGGTATGCGCCAGTCCGATCTCGGACTTCTGCGCCATCTCATCCATGGTCGGCGTCGCGGCGTATTCAAGCGGCGTCTTGCCTCCCAGGGCCTCGATGGGCTCGTCGGCCATACCATCGCCCAATACAATCACATACTTCATGGCTTCTTATCCCTCCACACGAATGCGGTTCAGGATGGCGTCGGTCTTCGCGGCGCGCTCCGCATACTCTGCTTCGCTTAAGCTGACCGTCACAAATCCAAACTCGCCCTCAACCCCTGCATCTACCAGATCCACCGGTCCGAACAGGGCCTTCACGGCCGCTGCATCCGCCTGGGCGTCGCCCTTCACGCGAACCAGAAAGCGTCTCTTGTCATCTTT
>USDU01000261.1 GCA_900553635.1 uncultured Lachnospiraceae bacterium
TTGGATATGAATTCCATCGCCTGGCTGGAGACCTTTCTTTTGAACTACGACGGCGCGGTTCTGGTGGTTGCCCATGACCGGTATTTTCTGAACCGGATCGCCACGAAGATTATCGAGATTGACGCCGGCGAGGTGACCACCTTCCAGGGGAATTACTCCGACTATGCCGCGAAGAAATCACAGCTTCGGGAAGCCCGCATGCATGCCTGGCTGAATCAGCAGCGGGAAATCAAACATCAGGAAGAGGTTATCCAGAAACTGAAATCCTTTAACCGGGAAAAATCCATCAAACGGGCTGAGAGCCGTGAAAAAATGCTGGACAAGATGGACGTACTGGAGAAACCCACGGAAGTCCGCTCTGAGATGCATATTACCCTGGAGCCAAAGGTGGTCAGCGGAAATGACGTGCTGACCGTGGAGGGTCTTTCCAAATCCTTCGGCAGCCAGACCCTCTTCACGGATCTGAATTTCGACGTCAAGCGCGGCGAACGGGTAGCTCTTATCGGCAACAACGGAACCGGCAAAACTACGATATTAAAGATTCTGAATGGCTTGCTGGAAGCAGACAGCGGTTCCTTTACCCTGGGCTCCAAGGTTCATATCGGTTATTATGATCAGGAGCATCACGTGCTGCACCCGGAAAAGACGCTGTTCGAAGAGATTTCCGACGCTTACCCGGATCTGGACAATACAACGATTCGAAGCACCCTGGCCGCTTTTCTTTTCACCGGCGACGATGTGTTCAAACGAATCTCGGAGCTCTCCGGCGGCGAACGGGGACGTGTCTCTCTGGCGAAGCTGATGCTCTCCGAGGCCAATTTTCTGATTCTTGACGAGCCCACCAACCATCTGGACATCGTCTCCAAGGAGATTCTGGAGCAGGCCCTGAACCGCTATACCGGCACTGTGCTTTATGTCTCCCACGACCGTTATTTTATCAACACAACCGCCACACGGATTCTCGATCTGACCGGCGGACAGTTAGTCAATTATATCGGCAATTACGATTATTATCTGGAAAAGCATGATATTCTGACGCCGAAGGCGCAGAACCCGGAGCTTCCGGAGGCCAAAGCGGCAGAACCGGAATCTGCGGGAAAACTGGACTGGAAACAGCAGAAAGAGGAACAGGCACGTCAGAGGAAACGGGAAAATGATTTCAAAAAGACGGAAGCGGAAATCTTCGACCTGGAGACCCGGGACGGCGAAATCGATCAGCTTCTGACTCAGGAATCCGTCTACACGAATGTGGCGGAATGCATGAAGCTTCACAAAGAAAAGGAGGCCATTGCGGCCCGTCTTGAAATTCTATACGAACAATGGGAAGCGCTGGCTCAATGATTGGCCAGCGCTTCATTAAATTCATCTAAATTGTCTTCTGTCACATACATGCCGAAGCCCTGAGCTTCCAGGCTCTCATCCGTCACCCCGTTAAAGATGCGGTCGATGATCATATCTCCCACCACTTCTGTATAATGACTGGATTCATAAAAATAGTTCTTATCCATGGTCACGGCATTTTCCCCGCTGAAATTATAAAAGCTCCCCGCTGCTCCGGCCAGCCATCCCAGGTACTGATCGTAACCGAAATGCTTGGACTCCTGATAGGTCCGGTAATAAAGCGGATTGGTAAACACAATCAGGTTAATCCCATACTCTTCGCACAATTCCCGAATCCGCCGGATGTCCAGAAGCGAATCAGCCATATAATCGGTATAATAATCGTCCCAGTAGGGCACATCGTCCTTGAAGGTTCCGCCAAGAGACGGATCCCGGAGCGTACTTCCGCTCCGATAATAGCGTTCCACATAATCCGGATCGGTCACTTCATGATTTCGAATCACATCCAAGGACAGCAGGACGCCCTTAATACTAAGATATTTCCCATAAAATCCCAGTTTATCTGTTCTCGGATAGGGGATCCGATAAAACTGATTCTGATGCAAGGACGGATCCACGAAGGCGGAAATATTATCCACGCCGATCATGACATTTTTCGGAATGATTCCATTGGCAATCATCTCCTGCAGGTTCTCCAGATGCTCCGCCGGCAGTCCTTCTGAATAGGACATATTGTACCATTTTCCATCCGGAATGTTCTCCACGTCCACAAAACCGGTCCGGGAGGAACCGAACAGGAAGGAATCAAACTTGTCCGGATTATGCAGGATGTACTGCATTTTAATGTAATTGCTGTTGGGCTCTACCCCATTATCCCGGATTTTCTGCCAATGAAAAACATTGTAAGGATCCACCGCCATGGGAATGGCCAGCTCCAGAATCAGGATAAAAATCACAAACGGCGCAATTTTACGTAAAAATCGTCTCATAGATGTCCTCATTAAAACTGAAAGTATACAAAACTGTACTCGCCCAGCTGACGACTGTAAAGCACGACAAAAATCAGGGCGAAATAAAATGTATAGCGCACCGGCTTACCAAAACGGCCAAACCACTGACATACATCTTCCCTAAGCGCAATATAATCGTGCGCCATAAGCAGCACCACCCAGAACAGCACCAGCTTCAGTTCGTTGCTCTGAATCAGCCCGGCTTTTTTGAAGGCCACGTAACATTCCTTCACATAACTCAAAGGATGGGTAATGCCGTCAAAGAGATGGGTCAGAATATAAATTGCGTCTGACATGGTATTTGCCCGGAAAAACAGCCAGGCCAGGGTCACAAAGGCAAAAGTCAGAAGTACTCTGAATCTGTTTTTTCCCCCTTTTCCGGGTGGGAAATACTGATTCCAGATCCGTTCGAATATCTGCGCCGCGCCGTGAAGTCCGCCCCAGATCACAAA
>USDU01000262.1 GCA_900553635.1 uncultured Lachnospiraceae bacterium
GGTGTGACTGAGACCGAGAATTATAACACGCAGGACGTCATTGACCGGTATCAGGTGACCCCGCTTCAGATCATCGAGCTGAAGGCCCTGATGGGCGATTCTGCCGACAATATCCCCGGCGTTCCGGGCATCGGCGAGAAGACCGCCACGAATCTGATCGTTCAGTACGGCAATATCGAAAACGCCTACGCCCATGTGGAGGAGATCAAGCCCAACCGGGCGAAAAATGCGCTGCAGGAGCATTATGACATGGCGGTCATGAGCAAGGCGCTGGCCACCATCAACATCGACTGCGATTATGATTACGACTGGGACATGGCGAAGCTGGGCAACATCTACACCCAGGAAGCCTACGCCCTGCTCAAGCGGCTGGAGTTCAAAAATATGCTGTCCCGTTTTCAGGTGGACGCCCCGGCCAATGATAAGATCGAGAAAACCTTCCGGATGCTCGAGGACTTCGGCGAGGCGGATCAGGTGCTGAATAAGGCGGCAGCCGCGCTCCGTCTGGCCTTTGCCATTCACCGGGAGGGAGATGAAATACTGTCTCTTTCCCTGACCCTGTCGGAGAAAGAGACATACGTGATTCCGGTGGCGGGTTTTGTGACTGCAGACTGGCTGCTGGGTCGTCTGGGTGAGATCTTCGCGAAGGTACCGGAGATCGCAACCCTGAAATTAAAAGAAGAGTTAAAGTGCCTGGCAGCCCATGGCGTAAATGTGGACAAAGAGCAGCAGGGTGCGTTTCTGGACGCGGAGATCGCGGCCTATCTGCTGAATCCTTTGAAGGACAGCTATGCCTATGAGGAGCTGGCCAGGGAGTATGCGGGCCTTACGATTCCCTCCTATGCAGAACTATTTGGTAAGGATAAACTAACGAAAGTGCTGGAAGAAAAGACCGGGGCCTTCCGTATCTACGGCGGCTACTCTTCCTACGTTTTATATCAGTCCATGCCGGTGTTACTGGCGCATTTACAGGAGACAGGCATGGAAGATCTGTACCGGACCATGGAAATGCCGCTGGTCTGGACTCTCTTTGGCATGGAGCAGGAGGGCGTCCGGGTGGACGCGCAGGCTCTGAAGAACTACGGCGACGAGCTGGCTGTCCGTATCGGCGAGCTGGAGACCCGGATCTATAAGGAGGCCGGGGAGACCTTCAATATCAATTCTCCCAAGCAGCTGGGCGTCATTTTATTTGACAAGATGGGACTGAAGGGCGGCAAAAAGACCAAGACCGGCTATTCCACTTCCGCTGAAGTGCTGGAGAAGTTAGCCCCGGAGTGTCCGTTTGTGGCGGACATTCTGGAATACCGGCAGCTTACAAAGCTCAAATCCACCTATGCGGACGGTCTGACGGCTTACATCGGCCCGGATGAGCGGATTCACACCACCTTCCAGCAGACCATCACGGCCACAGGCCGCTTAAGCAGCGTGGAGCCGAATCTGCAGAACATCCCGATTCGCATGGAGCTGGGACGGCAGATTCGCAAGGTCTTTATCCCGAAAGATGGCTGTGTGCTGGTGGATGCGGATTATTCCCAGATTGAGCTGCGAGTGCTGGCCCATATGTCCGGCGATGAAAATCTGATTCACGCCTACCGGGAGGCCCAGGACATCCACCGGCTGACTGCGTCCCAGGTGTTCCACATTCCCTTCGACGAGGTGACGGATCTCCAGCGAAGAAATGCCAAGGCTGTCAACTTTGGTATCGTATATGGCATCAGCTCCTTCGGCCTGTCTCAGGATTTGAGTATCTCCCGGAAAGAGGCCCAGGAGTATATTCAGAAATATTTTGAGACCTATCCGAAGATTAAGGAATTCCTGGATTCCTGTGTGACGGAGGCCAAAGAAAAAGGCTATGCCCGGACTATGTTCGGCCGCAGACGCCCCATGCCGGAGCTGAAGTCCTCGAACTTCATGCAGCGCTCCTTTGGCGAGCGGGTGGCCATGAACGCGCCGATTCAGGGAACGGCGGCGGATATCATTAAGATCGCCATGATTCGCGTGGACCAGCGGCTGAAAGCCGAGGGCTTAAAGTCCCGCCTGCTTTTGCAGGTACACGACGAGCTTCTGCTCGAGGCTTCTACGGAAGAGCTGGACGCGGTGGAACAGATCCTGTCCGAGGAGATGGAAGGTGCGGCAGAGCTTTCTGTTCCGCTGGAAATCGATATGAAGCAGGGAAAAAACTGGTACGAGGCGCATTAAGATGAGAGTAATCGGAATTACAGGCGGCGTGGGAGCCGGAAAAAGTGCGATTTTGAAGTACCTGACGGCCATTTCAGGCGTACGGGTGGTGGAAGCCGACGAGGTGGGCCACCTTCTGATGGAGCCTGGTATGGAGTGCTTTGAGAAGATTCGGGCGCATTTCGGGGAGCGTGTACTCACCCCGGACGGACAGCTTGACCGGGCCGCCGTGGCAAAGATTGTGTTTGCGGATAAAAAGGAACTGGATTGGCAGAATGAGCTGATGCATCCGGCCATCAAAAACTGGATCCGCCGGGAGATCGAGAAGGAACGGCAGCAGGGTGCGTGCGCGCTCTTTGTAGTAGAGGCAGCATTGCTTATCGAGGATCATTATGAGGAGCTCTGCGAAGAATTCTGGTATATCTATACAGAACCGGAGATTCGAAGGGCGAGACTTAAGGAGTCCAGAGGCTATTCGGACGAGAAAATAGATGTCATTTTCCGGAAACAGTGTACGGACGCGGAATTCCGGACCCACTGCGTACAGGTGATCGACAACAACAGCACGAAAGAGGCTGTTTATGAGCGGGTGGATATACTGCTGGGAAAACTTGGAATTCA
>USDU01000263.1 GCA_900553635.1 uncultured Lachnospiraceae bacterium
CTCCACATATCTTGATGCCAACCAATACAGCAAAAATAAAAATTTCAGAACTCGTAGAAAAATACCATATTCATTTTGATGGTACGGATGGTTATCAAATCGAGAAAATGATTTCAGAATTAGCTGATTTCTATAATATCTCGCAAATTACAGAGCTTCCGTACCCATTTTTTTCAGCTCCCCAGACAGGAAAATTCCGGAAATCACAGCAGCCAGGCAGTCTGCGATAGGGCCCGCGTACATGATACCGTCAATCCCCAGAAACAGGGGCAGGATAACCAATAAGGGCAGCAGGAAAATAATCTGCCGGGTCAGAGACAGGAAGGTTCCCTTCTTCGGCTTTCCGATGGAGGAAAAGAAGGTGGAGGACATGGGCTGCAGGTTATTGATAAAGGTAAAGAACAGGTAAATCCGGAAATACCGCTCCGCAAAGGAGAAGTACAGATCTGAGCCATTTCCGAACAGAGCTGTGATCTGTAATGGGAAAATCTGGAACAGGCAGAAGGCGGTAATACAAATGATCTGTCCTGCCGACAGGCTCAGGAAAATGACCTTCTTTACCCGGTCATAATTTTTCGCGCCGTAATTGAAGCTGGCAATGGGCTGCATTCCCTGAGCAATTCCGATACAGAAAGCAAAAAACATAAAGCTAACCTTATTGATAATACCGGAGCATGCCAGCGGAATGGCCTCTCCGTATACAGACAGGGCGCCGTAATGGCGCAGGGAATTGTTCATAACAATCTGCACCAGCATCATAGCCAGCTGATTAAAGCACTGAGCCATACCCAGCGTCATGGCGTAGCCCAGATAAACCATTTTGGGCCGGAGATGCTCTCTGGTAAATGGTCCTGCCTTGTAATGACGGAGATACCGGAACACCAGAAAGGCAGAGATTATCTGGCCGGTGATCGTAGCAAGGGCCGCTCCGGTCATTCCCATCTTGAAGCCGAAAATCAGAATCGGATCCAGAATGGTATTGATGAGAGCTCCGGTCAGATTACAAGCCATGGAATAATTGGGGCTTCCGTCTGCCCGGACCAGATGGGCTCCGCCGGAGGTCAGAATCAGAAACGGAAATCCAACGGCTACAATACGTACGTATTCCCGGGCCAGTCCCAGGACATTATCCGGCGAACCGAAAAAGATCAGCATGGGATCCAAAAAAAGCTCCGCAATCAGAAACAGTACAATGCCGCTTCCAAACATCATGACCGCCGCGTTTCCAATATAATAAAGGGCCTTATCCTTCTCGCCCCGTCCCATGGACAGGTTAAAGGCTGAAGCCGCGCCGATACCGAACAGCAGGGCCAGGGCGGTACAGCTGGTGGTCAGGGGGAAGGCCACATTGGTCGCTGCGTTTCCCAGCTCCCCGATACTGTGGCCGATAAAAATCTGGTCAACCATGTTGTAAAGGGCGTTGACCAGCATGGCCACAATGCTGGGAACCGCGAATCTTCGAAGAAGCTGTCCTACCGGTTCTGTGCCCAGAGGATTGAACTGTGTTGTATTCGTCTGTGTCATTTCATTCATATCTTCTGTATTCCTTTTCATTTTTAAATCGTCAGTCCTGTCTATTATAGCGTTCTTTATCCTCTCTGTAAAGAAATGACATGAAAAAAGGATTCCGCAAATGTGCATTGGAATCCTTTTTTCATGTTATTTCTCTCGAATTTTATTCCATTTTGTCAATGCATCTATAGCAACCTGCGCATAAATAGCTGCTCCGCTGTGAAGCATCTCATCCTCTACCTGGAAATTACCATTATGTCCGGGACCATGTCCGCCGCCGCCCAGAAAATAATAAGCGCTAGGAGCCACGTTTCCGAAATCACCAAAATCGTCTCCGGCCATGATTTGTGGATAATCAAACAGCAAATCCGGCGAATCCAGAATCTTCGCGGCGCTTTCCGCTACAATTTCCATGACTTCCGCATCGTTGATAACCGGCTGTGTGTGAATCTTAAACTGTACCTCTGCGGTACAGCCGTAAGCCGCAGCCACATTTTCTGCCACTTCCTTTAAAAGCGCCGGTACCTTCTCATTCAGTTCCCTCTCAAAATAACGGCAGGTGCCTTCAATGCAGCAGGTATCTGGGATGATATTGAAGGCAGTACCGCCGCTTATCTTTCCAACAGAAACCACCAGCGGCCACTGAGCCGGAATACGGCGGGATACGATACTCTGCAGGTTAGAAACCACCTGACACATGGCAGTCAATGCATCGCAGGATTCCTGCGGGGTTGCGCCGTGAGCAGCCTTTCCGTGTACCGTAATCCCAAACCAGGTCGTAGCAGCCAGGGCGGGGCCCGGGCAGCAGCCAATACTGCCCACCTGATAATCTGGGGCACTGTGAATGCCGAAGCACATATCCGCATCTTTCGCGGCACCTTGAGCAATCACCGCCCGGGCACCCTCGCCGTTTTCCTCTCCCGGCTGGAATACGAAGCGCACACGCCCCGGAAGTTCATCCTTATGATCCTTTAATATTTTTAATGCTCCCAGCAGCATGGTTCCATGAGTATCATGACCGCAGGCGTGCATGATGCCCTCGGTCTGCGACGCATAGGGAAGGCCTGTCGTTTCCTGAATCGGCAAAGCGTCAATATCTGCGCGAAGCAATACCAACGGGCCATCCGCCTTTCCCACAAGCTCTGTCATCAGACCGGTCGGCTCAAATCGCTGATAGGAAATTCCCCAATCATCCAACTTTCCGGCAAACTGATCTGTAGTACGAAACTCCTGCATACTCAGTTCCGGATGCATGTGCAGATCATGTC
>USDU01000264.1 GCA_900553635.1 uncultured Lachnospiraceae bacterium
GGGCCAGAACGTCAACTCCTACGGAAAGAATCTGGAAACCCCGATGACCTTTGCGGAGTTACTTCGTGAAGTAGAAAAGATCGACGGCATCCGCAGAATCCGCTTCATGACATCCCACCCGAAGGATTTGTCCGACGAGCTGATTCAGGTAATGAAGGAATCCAGGAAGATTTGCCGTCACCTGCATCTGCCCTTACAGTCCGGCAGCAGCCGCATCTTAAAAGCCATGAACCGCAGGTACACGAAGGAACAGTATCTGGAACTGGCGGAAAAGATCCGCCGGGAAATCCCGGACATTTCCCTGACCACGGATATTATTGTGGGCTTTCCGGGGGAGACCGACGAGGACTTTGAGGAGACTCTGGATGTGGTGCGGAAGGTTCATTATGACAACGCCTACACCTTCATCTATTCCAGGCGTACCGGAACTCCTGCCGCTTCTATGGAAAATCAGGTATCAGAAGCCGACAATAAAGTCCGCTTTGACAAGCTTCTGAAACTGGTACAGGAGTGCGCCAGAGAGCAGACAGCCCGTTATACCGGAACCGTCCAGGAGGTTCTGATCGAAGAGGTCAACGACCACAGACCCGGCTACGTGACAGGCCGCATGAGCAATAACCTGCTGGTTCATTTTCCGGGTGAAGCGTCCCAGATCGGCCAGTATGTAAACGTCAGCCTGGACGAGTGCAAGGGCTTTTATTTCATGGGAACTGTCGTTTAAAGGAGAAAGTCTATGGAGAACAGACGCTGCTGTCTAAGGCACACCTATCTTGCGGTAAAGACGCAGGCGGATAAATCCTTCGGGGGAAATCAGAACTGGGCCACCGGTTATATGATGCGGAAATACGGCTGCGGCGTGGTGGCCATGGGCGACGTGCTGATTTATCTGGGCATTCACCGGCTGCCCTGCAATACGGATCTGTTGTACGGCATGCTGCGGGAGGACGGCTGCCTTTCTTATCCCCGCTATGAGCGTTATCTGCGTAAGATGAACAAGCGCTATCTGGGCATTATCCCGGGCTTCGGCGTGCCAAATTTCCAGCTTGCCCGGGCGATGAACCGGTATTTTCGCCATTACCGGATCGATCTGCGTGCCAGATGGTGTTTAAGCTCCGGTAAAATGTTGGAGCGCATTCAGGACAGTCTGTCAAAGGACTATCCGGTGATTCTGGCCATCGGTCAGAACATTCCTTTCTGGCGGAAGAAAAAGCTGACTCTATACCGCCAGGAAAACGGCGTCTATCTGCCTGCCACCGAGACAAAGGCTCATTATGTGGTGGTCACCGGTATGGAGAACGGCTATCTGCAGATTTCTTCCTGGGGAAAAGAATATTTTATCTCCTGGAAGGAATATCAGGAATACGGGAAAAAATACAGCAGCTTCTGGGCCAGCAATATCTGCCTGATTCAGGAAAAGAAGGGGAAGAAGCATGAATAACTATTTTGCCATGATGTCCCGGATGAAATACATCGACCGCTGGGCGCTGATGCGCAATACCCGGGCAGAGAACTTAAGTGAGCACAGCCTGGAGGTCTCTATGATTGCCCACGCGCTGGCTGTGATTGGCAACACTTATCTGGGCAAAGAGCTGAATACGGATCGGGCCGCGGTGCTTGGCATGTACCATGATGTGACAGAGATCATTACCGGGGATATGCCGACACCCATAAAATATTATAACCCGGAGATTCGGCATACCTATAAGGAAATCGAACAGAAGGCGGGCCAGACTCTTCTTTCCATGCTTCCGGAAGAAATGCGCGTATCCTATGAAGGAATATTTACGAATCAGGAGGAAGACGCTTATCTCTGGAAGCTTGTAAAAGCTGCGGATAAGCTGTCAGCCTATATCAAATGTATCGAAGAGGAGGGGTGCGGCAACCGGGAATTTGTCCGTGCCAGAGAGACAATCCTGGAGCAGCTTCACCGGCTTAAGGTGCGGGAGGCAGAGCTGTTTTTGACCTATTTTATAGATGCCTACGGAAAAAATCTGGATGAACTGACAGGAGAAGAACAATGAGTGAAAACAGAGATTTTGATTTTTGCCCGCGCTGCGGAGCCCTGATGGACGGTGTCTGCCGTAGCTGCGGTTACAGCGGACGGTTTGGCAGCGTACAGCAGCCGACGCAGAATTACGGAATGGGAAACAGTCCGAAGAAAAAGAAGACGAAAGGCTGGGTGATCATCTTAAGCATTCTCGGCGCCATACTTCTGATTAGCGCCCTGATTGCGGTTACCATGAATGTGAGCCGCCTGATTTTCCATGCCGCGCAGGATACGGTGGGAAGCTCCGATTATTATGACGACTATGGCGACTACTACGATGATTCTGAAGATTATGAACCGAGTGAAGACGACGCGTATTATAAGGAAATCGTGGATGACATCAATGAGGACGCAGCTTATACCATTGACTGGCTGACCGAGTCCCGCTGGGCGTCCGCGGGTGACGATACTACAGGGTATTACGTGACTTATCCGGAGCTTCGGGCGAAGGATGCGGACAGCACGGCGGACTATTCGGCCATCAATGCGGCTGTTAAGCGGGCGGCTGAGCAGTACAGTGATTCCTATGTGAATTTCCCCGATGGCATTACCACCAGCGGTTATGTGACCTATATGGATGATCAGGAGATCAGCGTGGTATTTCAGCACCGACTTTCCGGGGAGGATGGCGCCTTGCCGAAGCTGACTGCCCTGAATTTCCGGATTGAGACCGGCGAGCAGATCGCGCCGTCGGAAATGATTGATATTGACGAGGAGCTGGTTATGC
>USDU01000265.1 GCA_900553635.1 uncultured Lachnospiraceae bacterium
AAAAGGTGGACTTACCGCTGCCGGAGGGACCGAGGATGACGACGACCTCACCCTCATAAATATCGGTCGAGACATCTTTCAGCACTTCCAGTTTGCCGAAGTTTTTCTTCAGATGCTCAACGTGAATTTTAACATTGTTTTTATTGACGCCCACGGTTGAGCCTCCTCTCTACCTTTTTGGCCAGACGGGACAGCAGCGTAATGACCACCAGGTACATCACAGCAACAATCGTCCATACCTGGAACGCGCTCATCGTGTTCGCAACCACGTTTTTGGCGGTGTTGACCAGCTCGGGGAAACCGATGACCGACAGGATCGAGGTGTCTTTCAGGGTAATGATAAACTGGTTAATGATAGACGGAATCATGGTGCGTACCGCCTGGGGTACTACGACCAGCGCCATGGAGGAACCATAGGAGAGTCCCAGACTCCGGGAAGCCTCCATCTGTCCCCGATCCACACTTTCAATACCGGCGCGGATAATCTCCGCCATGTAAGCGCCGCAGTTTAAGGAAAGGGCGATAGTACCTGCCTGAAGCGCGCTCAGACGGAAGCCCCTCATTCCCATACCCTGCATACCGGCCGGAATACCGAAGAATACAAAATAAGCCAGTACGATAAGCGGAACGCCTCGAATTGCGTCCACATAAACGGTACCGATCAGATTCAGTACCCGGTTGCGTCCCACGTTCATCAGACCGAAAATCATACCAATGATCGTCGCGATGACCAGGGTCAACAGTGTCATCAGCAAAGTCTGTCCCATGCCCTTTAAAAGCATGATTCCATACACTCGAAGAATTGCTGCCATATATCTTTTCTCCTCACTTGTTTACTCCCGCTGTCCGCGGGGCTTCTCTGCCGCGGAATACTTCCTGTATTGTGGAAACCTCCGTATCCGGGAGCTTCCACAGTACAGGAAGCAGCTGCATCGCTACGCAGCTGCTCCGCACCTTTTATCCTTATTCGCCAAGATACTTGTTCAGAATCTCCTCGTAGGTTCCGTTGTCCTTAATCTCCTGCAGTCCCTTGTTGAACATATCCAGAAGCTCCTGATTGTCCTTGTTCATGATAGCAAAGCCATAGGGAGCTACCTTGCTTGCGGTACTCTCAACGATGGTCAGATCCAGTCCGCCGGTCTTGATGTTGTCCGCCATAATCGGCTTATCCTCTACGCAAGCGTCTGCCTGGCCCAGTACCACTGCCTGATACATGGTCGGTGAATCCTCGTAGGTATCAATCTTAAAGCCGTACTTGTCCTTCAGTTCCTCTGCGTAATTCGCGCCTGCTGTAGCGTTCTTTACCGCGATGGTCTTGCCCTTCAGATCGTCCAGGCTCTCAATACCGCTGTCTGCCTTCACTGCAAATACCTGATAAGAATCATAATAGGAATCAGAGAAAATCCATCCGCTATCCTTACGCTCCTTTGTGATGCTCGCGCCTGCCAGCAGCGCGTCTGCCTGGCCTGCCTGAACTGCGGTAACTGCAGCGTCCCAGCCAAGGCTCTGAATCTCAATATTGAATCCCTGATTTGCTGCCACTGCCTTGATGATATCCACGTCAATTCCTACGAACTCACCATTCTCATCGGTGTACTCGAAGGGACGGAATACCGTATCCATTGCGATAACCCATGTTTTGTCAGATCCGGTGCTCTCAGCAGCGTCTGCGCTTTCGGTTGTCTCTGCAGGCGCTGTGTCAGCAGCCTTGTCAGAGCTGGAGGATCCGCATGCAGCGAGACCCAGGGTCATGCTTGCAGCCAAAGCCAATGCAAGTAACTTTTTCATAATGTATACGCTCCTTTTCCCCGGCTCATTGGCCGGTCATATTTAACACAAGGGCGATGTATAGTTATACACCGCCCTTGATGCCACTTCTTAAGTATAATTTTTTCTGTTAAAGTTGTCAAGCAAAAAACTTTTTCGCTTTCCCTTAAATCTCCTTAGCAGCTGCCAAAACCATTTCTACTGCCCTGTCAATTCCCAGTTTTTCTGTGTTGATCGTCAGATCGTAGTTCCGGGCATCCCCATAGATCTGCTTCGTATAATACTCGCAGTTCTTCTTACGGGAGCGATCTGCGTCGCGGATATCCTTCTCCACCTGGGAAAGCGGTACCCCCGGCATCATGGCGGACATACGGTTGACTCTCCATTGGAAACTGGCATGGGCAAATACGTGGAGACAGTGATCGAATTCCCTTAAGATATACTCGCTGTTCCGGCCTACAATCACACAGTTCTCATGATTTGCCATTTCGCGGATGGCGTCCCGCTGGGCCTGCCAGAGCTCTTCATCCAGGGGTTTATTATAGAAATCAAAGAGACTCTGGGCAAAGCCAAAGCTTTTCGGCACTCTTTCATCCCATTTCCGCACCAGTTCCGGATCTAGCTTCGAGTTGGCCAGGGCTGTTCTCAGAATGATATCCTTATCGTAAAACTCAATCCCCAGCTCCTTTGCCACTCTCCGGCCAATCTCGCCGCCTCCGGCTCCGAATTCCCGGGCAATCGTAATAATCTTTTTCATGAAAGCTTCCTCCGTTCTGTAAGCCTGTCGGCTCCGTCTTCTGTTTCATTATAACGAACAAAAAGAGTTCGGGCAACCCCTATTCCACAAAAAGAGCACCCCTGATTTCTCAGGGATGCTCTTAAAAATTCCGAATTAAACCTCAAGATAGGAATCTGCGTACAGATTGTTGTTCTTGATGATATCGCAGGACTTGATGGTCTCCATCAGTCTTAAGTCGTTCGGGTTTACGATAGCGGAGGTCAGACC
>USDU01000266.1 GCA_900553635.1 uncultured Lachnospiraceae bacterium
CCGCTTACCAGAAAGGTCACAAGCAGATTCCGGTACGTCTTCCATTTTCCGGCACGGCTGCCGCCCAGCGGAATATATACATAATCCCGGAACCAGGTGGACAGAGAAATATGCCATCTGGCCCAAAACTCTTTCACAGAAGCCGCGAAATAAGGGCTCTTGAAATTATTGACCAGATCAATGTCAAAAAGGCAGGCCACGCCCCGGGCAATATCCGAATAGCCTGAAAAATCACAGTAAACCTGGAAGGCATAGAAAAATGTGGCCACGCCAAGAGCCAGTCCTGTAAAATTTGTCACCTGATTGTATACAATATCCACGCTGGAAGAAAGCACATCCGCAATGGCAATTTTCTTAAAGTAGCCCCATGCAATCAGCTTGGTACCCCGGATAGCCTTGTCACAATCAAATGAATGCTCTTTCTCTATCTGCGGCATCAGCTGCTCTGCCCGCTCGATGGGGCCGGCCAGCAGAAGCGGGAAGAAGGACACAAAGGCCGCGTATTTTCCAAAATGGCGGCAGGCCTTCGTCTTTCCCTTATAGACGTCGATCACATATCCAAGCGTCTGGAAAGTATAGAACGAGATACCTACCGGAAGCACAAGCTTCAGCGTCACCGGGCTCATGGAAATTGATGCGCGCGCCAGGATCGCTGTCACAGAACTGCTCAGGAAATTAAAGTATTTGAAAAAGAACAAAAGACCGAGGCAGACCAGCAGGGCCAGACCCATACATAGCTTCTTTTTCTTCTGTTCTTCTGTTTTCTCAATCACGAGTGCCGTTCCGTAAGAGACTGCCGTGGTCAGCAGAATCAGCAAAATGTATTTCGCGTTGGCGCTCATATAAAAGTAGTAACTGGATACCAGCAGGACGCCCCACCTGTGTTTCGGGGGCGTCAGCCAGTAAATCGCAAATACAATGGGTAAAAATACATAAAATGCATTGGAATTAAACAGCATTTAAAAGTTCCTCTAAGGTCTTTCGGATCTCTTTGATAAAATCACCGCTGGAAAGCACTGTCGGATTCGGAAGGGTCGTAATTAGTGCCAAATCCTTGGTCATTTTTCCGTTTTCAATGGTTGCGATGGAAGCCTGCTCCAGTTTATCCGCAAACTCTGTCAGAGCCGGGTTCTGATCCAGCTCTCCGCGCTTTCTTAAGGCGCCGGACCATGCGAAGATGGTCGCCATGGAATTGGTAGAGGTCTCCTCACCCTTCAAATGCTTGTAATAATGGCGCTGTACGGTTCCGTGTGCCGCCTCATATTCGTAATATCCATGCGGAGATACCAGCACAGAGGTCATCATAGCCAATGAGCCAAAGGCAGTGGCAATCAAATCACTCATGACGTCGCCGTCATAATTCTTGCAGGCCCAGATATAACCACCCTCGGACTTGATCACACGGGCTACCGCGTCATCGATCAGCGTATAAAAATAGGTAATGCCCAGTTTCTCAAACTGTTCTTTATATTCCTTCTCATAAATCTCCTGGAAGGTATCCTTGAAGAAATGATCATATTTCTTGGAAATCGTATCCTTGGTGGCAAACCACAGATCCTGTCTCTGGGAAACCGCGTAGGAAAAGCAGCTTCTGGCGAAGCTTTCGATGGAGCTCTCCAAATTGTGCATGCCCTGTACCACGCCGCCCTCTTTGAATTCATGGATAGTCTCACGCAGCTCGGTTCCATCCTCACCGGTAAATACAAGCTCACATTTTCCGGGACCCGGAATCCGCATTTCCGCAGCCTTGTATACATCACCATAAGCATGACGTGCTACGGTAATTGGCTTTTTCCAGTTTTTTACATATGGTTCGATGCCCTTTACGATAATCGGAACCCGGAATACTGTTCCGTCAAGAATCGCCCGGATGGTACCATTGGGACTCTTCCACATCTGTTTTAAATCGTACTCCTCCATGCGGGCCGCATTAGGGGTAATGGTCGCACATTTCACCGCCACACCGTACTTCCTGGTAGCTTCTGCAGCGTCCACAGTCACCTGATCGTCCGTCGCGTTCCGGTGTTCCAGTCCCAGGTCATAATATTCGGTCTTTAAATCAACAAATGGAAGAAGAAGCTTATCCTTAATCATCTTCCAGAGAATCCGTGTCATCTCATCTCCGTCCATCTCTACCAGCGGAGTTGTCATCTTAATTTTTTTCATCGTAGGTCCTCCTAGGGCTTGCGATTTTCCGCGCTTTGTTCTTTATTATAGACGATTCCCCCTGGGACTGCAAGTTCAAAATCGTCCCAGCGCCGCAAATGCCTGATAGAGATTCAAGGAACCGTAGCCCCAGGAGCGGTTGGGATAAAGGAGGGACGCGCTTCGATCCGCACCGCGAACCAACAGCTGTTTGATTTCCAGTGTTCCCATCGTCAGCCTGTTTTTCCGCACAACTCCCCATTCCAGTAAAAGTGCTGCCGCCCCGGCTGTCACTGCTGCCGCGGCACTGGTTCCGGTAAGATTCACTGCCCGGTTTTCCGGCCCATAAGCCGCTACCGCTACCCCGGGCGCTGCTAAATCCGGCTTGATTCTCCCGTTTCGTGTAAATCCCCTTCCCGAATCCATATAGATACTGCCATTGGAAGACCGGTAAGCCCCTGTGGTAATCGGCGTCTCCGTATTGCCCGGCTCCGTCAGTGTGATATCCGGATTCGAGTTTAAAAATACAGTTTCATTGCTTACAAAGCCTGTCACCGGCAGCCAGATGTTGTAAACGCCATCT
>USDU01000267.1 GCA_900553635.1 uncultured Lachnospiraceae bacterium
ATGCATCTGGACAGCGTGCTACGTCCGAAAAAGGAGCCGAAAGAAGCGGGACTGGAGACGGCGAGACGCAGTCAGTCGTCTCTGGGAGCCGTGGATCCGAAGGAGCTGGATGAGATCTTTGAGCGGACTTACGGGCCCATCCGGCGCGACCGTCAGGGTGTGGGCCGGGTGGAGCGCAGCTTCCGGAAGGAATCGGAGGATACAGAAAAGCGGGAAATTAAGTTCCGTAAAAAGGAAAAAGAATATCTTCTGGTGGATGGTTATAATATTATTTTTGCATGGGAAGATCTGAAAGCGCTGTCAGAAATCAATCTGGAGTCTGCCCGTGGAAAGCTGATGGATATTTTGTCTAATCTGCAGGGCGCGCTGGGCTGTACCCTGATTCTGGTCTTTGACGCTTATCGCGTGGAAGGCGGAACCAGAGAAATCTTTAAATATCACAACATTCATGTGGTGTATACAAAAGAAGCCGAGACAGCGGATCAATACATTGAGAAGACGGTTCATGAGCTGGGACGCAAGTACCAGGTGACAGTGGCTACCTCCGACGGCCTGGAACAGGTGATTATCATGGGTCAGGGGGCATCAAGGCTTTCGGCTGCGGGACTGCGGGAGCTGGTGGATGTAACCGGCAGCGAACTCAGAGAGACATTGGAGAAGAAGCCTGTGGGTGGAAAAAACTATCTGTTTGAGAACCTGTCTGATGAAGTCCGTGGCTGGATAGAGGAGATTCTGGCAGCAGAAGAATGACAGAATTTTACAATAGCATGAAAAAGATGCCTTCAGTGAAAAAACAAAGTAGGAAAAGAGAAAACAGATTCAGGAGTGAATTTTTACATGAATAAAAAAGAAATTGCGGAAATCAAGAAGCAGTTTACCCCCCAGAACTGCGCGCTGACCAGACTTTGCGCATGTTATGTGGACGGCGAGAAGAATAAAAAAAGCGAGATGAAGGAAGCCTTTCTCGCTCAGTCCGAGGAAGAATGCTTCAAGTATTTTGAAATCTTCCGGAAGAGCCTGTCCGGCACCGTGGGAAAGAACCTGGTAAATCTGGAATTCCCGCTGGACGCGGAGATGGAAGGCGGGCAGCAGGAGTTTTTGCTGAAGTTTCGCGACAGTAAATTGAAGGATGATGTGCTTCTGGAGCAGTTCTATGATAAAATCATAGAGAACTACGAGTATGGCGAGAACTATCTGATTCTGCTGGTACACGGCATGTATGATGTGCCGGGAAAATCCTCTGATAATGAGGAAATGTTCGACGCATCGGATGAGGTATATGAATATCTGCTCTGTACCATCTGCCCAGTAAATCTGTCCAAGGCGGGCTTAAGCTACGATGCGGAGAGTAACCGCTTCGGCTCCCGCGTCCGGGACTGGCTGGTGGATCTGCCCATGGCGGGATTCCTGTTCCCGGCCTTTCAGGATCGCAGCACAGATTTACATAGTATGCTTTACTATTCCAAAAATGCGGAAGAACTGAAAGATGATTTCGTGGAGGGAATGTTCGGCTGCGGTACGCCATTGACAGCCGCCGATCAGAAGGACACCTTCAATGCCATGATCGAGGAGACGTTGGGCGAAGAGTGCGATTACGAAGCCGTCCGCAACATCCATGAGAGGCTCTACGAGATGGCGGAGGAAAAAAAGGATGAGCCGGAGCCGCTGGTGCTGAGCAAGGCGGAGGTGAAGCAGCTCTTTGCGGAAAGCGGCGTGGAAGCAGAAAAAATGACGGAGCTTGAGGAGCGCTATGAGGAATCCGCCGGGGCCAATACGGAATTTCTGGCATCCAATGTGATGAATACAAGAAAATTTGAGATCAAAGCTCCGGATGTGGTGATTCAGGTAAATCCGGAACGGGCGGATCTGGTGGAAACCCGTATCATTGACGGCAGGCAGTGCCTGGTGATTCCGGTGGATGACCGGGTGGAGGTAAATGGAATTTCGGTTCGCACAATGCGGACAGGAAGCTTCAGTGAGCGAATGGGTGAAGGAGAGGAATAATTCATGCGGGAGCAGTTGACAAAGCAGGATGTGGAGAAGATTCAGCAGGAAATCGAGCACCGGAAGCTGGTGGTCCGGAAAGAAGCCATTGAGGCGGTCAAAGAAGCACGGGCCCATGGAGATCTGAGCGAGAATTTTGAATATTATGCTGCTAAGAAGGATAAAAACCAGAATGAAAGCCGCATCCGCTATCTGGAGAGAATGCTGAAGACGGCAGAAGTGGTGGAGGATCATTCGGGAGCTGACGAGGTCGGCATGGATACCAAGGTAGTGCTTTACTATGAAGATGAGGATGAGACCGAGGAAGTGAAAATCGTCACATCTATCCGGGGAAATTCCCTGGAGGGTCGTATCAGCATCGAATCACCGCTTGGCAAAGCTCTTCTGGGACATAAGGCCGGTGATCGTGTCCATGTCCGGGTAGGCGACGGCGGCTACGACGTGCAGATCCGCTCCATCGACAAGGACGGCGGCGAAGAAGAAAGCATCCGTAAATTTTAAGGAGGCGGGTCTGCGGCCTGTGCCCTGAACGTCCGTACCAAGATAAATACAAAGAAAAACGGGGAAATGTTATGAATACAACAACCATGGTCCCATTTGTCAAATGGGCCGGCGGCAAGCGACAGATGCTGGAGCAGCTGCAGCTGAAAACGTTGGTGAATTGATTTCAGTTCACGTAATTCCACGTCCACATGCTGAAGTAGAAGTAAT
>USDU01000268.1 GCA_900553635.1 uncultured Lachnospiraceae bacterium
CGGGAACTGAAGTACAAAGCCTTCATCGTAAGGATACAGCTCAAAATACTTGAGATACCCTGTATCCGGCACCATATAGCCGTAGTAATAATCCTCAAATTCACCGATATTGTAGATATTTACCCGGGAAGCCCGGCGATAGCGGAACAGCTTTTCCTTATCGTACATCCGATGGTTATGAAAGATGCGAAGCGCCTTGTCCGTACCCACATTTTTCTTCTCGATAGGAGTCTTACGCGCCACATATTCCTGCATCTGCGCCTTCACCGCCGCAAGGAACGTGCCGTCGACCTGCACGTCGCCCTCCACAGTACAGTAATAACCGTTGCTCAGGGAATAATGTACCTGGGCCCGTGTCACATGATCGTGGCCCGCCACCCGGTAGATAGCTTTCATCAGCAGCATCGTCAGGCTGCGCCGGTAAGACTGGGCCCCCACCATATCCGCCGTGGTGTAAAATACAAGCTCCGCATCCTCGTACAGCTTCTTGTTCAGCTCCCGCAGACGCTTATTGACTGACACCAGCACGATATCGTGGGAATAATCCTTTTGCATATCCGCCGCGATTTCCAGATATCGGGTTCCTTCCGGATATTCATATGTTTTTCCGTTCAGACTTACCTTTACCATTTTCATATGCCGCACCTCCATATTTTACATTGGCAGCTGCATGTTCTGATACAGCAGCCATGAAACTTCCATTTTTCGAGTATCTTTTACAGCACCTGAAAGGGCTGCTTCACCGGCGCAGTATACACACGGAGCTCCGGACAGTTTTCCTTCAAAAAATGCTCCATATCCGCGATATAGATATGCTCCACTCCGTAATGTCCTGCGTCAATGATCGCCATACCGCAGTCCGCCATATCAATGCCGGTGTGATGATCGATATCACCGGTGATATAGACTTCCGCTCCCATAGAGAGCGCCGGCTTCGCCTCACTCTTTCCGGATCCCGGACAGATGGCTGCCCGCTGCACCTGCTTCTCCAGTTCTCCGAAAATCTTCACATTGGGAAGCCCGAAGCGCCCTTTGACAAAGTTGGCACACTCCTCCAGGGTCATACTCCGAGGCAGATCGCCCACACGGCCGATGCCTTCGCCGTCCAGCACTTCCTCCAGTACCCTTCTATCCTTCAGATCCAGCATATCCGCCGCCAGCTCCGCCATTCCCATCACATCATAATTGGTATGCATGGCATAATAGGAAATGTCGTTTCGAATCAGGCGAATCAGCCGTTCGCCCACATAATCGTCGGTGGTCACAGATTTCAGGCCGCCGAAAATCATCGGGTGATGGGTCAGCAGCAGCTGCGCGCCGCACTCGGAAGCCGCGTCCACCACCTCGTCAGTAGCGTCCAGGGCAATGTAGACTGTATCCACTTCCCGCTCCCGGCTTCCAGCCAGAAGGCCCACATTGTCCCAGTCACAGGCATATTTGCGCGGATACCGCGCCTCGATTTTATCCAGAATATCCTGACATCTCATTCTCTATACGCTCCTGTTTTGTTACTGTACATTGTAAATTTTTGTATTTATCGCCAGATTGCTATACAGCTCAGCACTTCTGTCAGCAGCCCGATTTCCGCCGCCACTTCCGCTCTCCGCGCCGCAATCCGTCCGTCATCATTCTTCAGAAGCCCAGCCTCTATCTGCCGGTTTACCTTCAGTCTCTTCTCCAGGAAATCCGCCAGCACCTCCGGAGATTCCTGGAGTCCCAGCTTTCCGAAGCGGTACTCCGCCTCCGTATAGCCTTCCGTCTCACCCGGTACGGCCTTGAACATGGGATAATATTTCCCCTCATCCAGCAAAATATCTTCCTTCATGATATGCCAGCCGTGGGTACACAGCCACCGCCGCACCTCGTCAATTTCCGACTGGGGCTGCAGCACCAGCTCCCGCACACCCATAAGCGCCCGGGTTCCTTCCGTCAGAATCCGCACCATCAACGCGCCGCCCATGCCGGCGATAAGCACCGTGTCCGCCTCGCCGCCTCTTAACTCATGCAGTCCGTCAGACAGCCGCGTCTCTATGTAATTCTCCAGTCCGGCATCAGCGATATGGCTTTTTGCCCGCTTAAGAGGCCCCTCATTGATGTCCATGGCTATCGCCGACGGGATTTTTTTCTCCCTGCAAAGACAAAGGGGAACATATCCGTGATCTGTTCCCACATCTGCCAGCCGGCTGCCCTCTGTGACCAGCTCTGCCAGTCGGTTCAGTCGTCTTGAAATATTCATTTTCCTAGTCCAGGTAATCCTTGAGCTTCCGGCTGCGGCTCGGATGACGCAGCTTCCGAAGTGCTTTCGCCTCAATCTGACGGATTCGCTCACGGGTTACGTTAAATTCTTTTCCAACTTCTTCCAGTGTCCTTGGATGTCCGTCTTCCAGACCAAAACGAAGCACGATGACCTGACGCTCTCTCTCTTTCAGATCTCCTAAAAGTGCGTCAATGTGCTCTCTTAACATAACAGACTCTACATTTCCCTCAGGAGTCACTACATTGCTGTCAGCAACAAAATCACCAAGGTTGGAATCATCTTCCTCACCGATAGGTGTCTCCAGGGAAGCTGGCTCTCTGGCGATCTGCATGATCTCCATAACCTTATCCTCTGACATATCAAGTGCCTTAGCCAGCTCAGCAACGCTTGGCTCATAGCCTAACTCCAGCGTCAGCTTACGCTGCATCTTGGACAT
>USDU01000269.1 GCA_900553635.1 uncultured Lachnospiraceae bacterium
CCCCATGAAACGTAGGATCGTGTCTGGTGTAAATTTGATTTTCATTGGTAAAAACCATCTCATTGTCCTTGACAAGTACAGCGCCAAAAGGCTCATTGCCATGCTCCACCGCCAACATGGAAAGTTCGATCGCTTTTCTCATAAAAACTTCATCTTGCATATCTCATTTGCTCCCCTCATCATTCATTTCTAATCCTATTCTAACACCAGAATATTCAAAAATCCACCTGCAACTTTGCAATAGGAATTTATTTTGTTATCAAATACGATCATTTTTTCTGTCATTTCTTGAAGTCCAGAAATAAAAATCCTCCTCCCGGTGGGGAGGAGGATTTTTATTTCGTCCATTGTTTGTTTGTAAATCATCACATGTTTCACGTGAAACATCTCACACTCTTAATGCAGCGGCTCCTTGGTTGGCATTCCTGCCTTTCTCGGATATTTCTTTGCCGTCGCCTTCACTTTTTCAATATACAGTAGACAGCGATACATATCTGAACCCGGCAACATGAATTCCTTCCGCTGTCCAATCCATCCACCCAGAATCTCCACAGCCTTCCCGGCAGCTTCAATCTCCTCCTGTATCTTTCCGGATTTATAGGGTACGAATGCTCCGCCCACCTTCACAAAGGGCAGACAATACTCCGAAAGAGACGCCAAATTTGCCACTGCCCGGGAAACGCAGCAATCGTACTGCTCTCGGTACTCTGCTTTCTTTGCGTATTCTTCCGCTCTTCCATGCAGAGCTTCTACCTGATCTAGTCCAAGCGCGTCTACAACTTCCTGTAAAAATTTCACTCTCTTATTCAGGGAATCCAATAGTGTCACCTGAAGCTGTGGGTACACGATTTTCAAAGGAATTCCCGGAAAGCCTGCGCCAGTTCCCACATCGATCCATTTTTCGTTGTCGCCCAGTTCCCGCACTTCCTTTATCATCACACTGTCAATGAAATGCTTCTGCACCACTTCTTCAAATTCTGTAATGGCAGTCAGGTTCATCACTTCGTTTTTTGCGATCAGCATCTCATAATACTGCTCAAACTGCTCCGCCTGCTTTTCGCTCAGTTCTATTTGAATTTTGGAGAATTCGTCCCGAATATACGCTCTCTTATCCATGTTCTATTTCCTTATATTATGCTTTTCTATTTCAGATGCTTTTTCTTACTTACCTATCCTTTAAAATTCTGAAAAAGTGTCATCCATATTTTTACATTTTTATATTAGTATCCATTCTATTTACTTTTTATGCTCCAGCCACACCAACAGCACCGATATATCCGCTGGCGACACGCCCGAGATTCGCGAAGCCTGTCCGATAGACAGGGGTCTCACTGCCGTCAACTTCTGTCTCGCCTCTGTCCGCAGGCTTGGAACTTCGTTATAATCCAAACTCTCCGGAATTTTTTTATTTTCCATTTTTTGGAATTGTTCTACCTGTCTCATCTGTCGCTGAATATAGCCATCGTATTTCATATGGATATTTACCTGCTCGACCACGCCGCGCATCAGCTCCGGCCTTTGCGGATCCAATGGCGCCAGGATCTCATAGCTGAGCTCCGGTCGCTTAATCAGCTCCGCCAGAGAAATGCCGGAATTCAGCGGTGTACTGCCATGCTCGACCAGAAGCTCCTGCACTTTCTCAGATGTTCCCACGAAGACCTTCTCTACCCTCGCAATTTCCTCCGCAATCTGCCGCTCCTTTTTTAGCAATTTCTGATACCGCTCCTCGGAAATCAGTCCCATCTCATGGCCAATCTTCGTCAGACGCAGATCCGCGTTATCCTGTCGCAGAAGCAGACGGTATTCGGCACGGGACGTCATCATTCGATAAGGCTCCCTATTTTCCTTCGTTACCAGGTCGTCGATCAGAACGCCTATATAGGCCTGGGAGCGATCCAGGATTAGCGGTTCTTCGCCAAGCACGCTTCGCCCCGCGTTGATTCCTGCGATCAGACCCTGAGCGGCTGCTTCCTCATATCCGGAGCTGCCATTAAACTGACCGCCGCTGAACAGGCCGTGCAGCTTTTTAAATTCCAGGGTCGGATAGAGCTGTCTTGCGTCGATACAGTCATACTCAATGGCATAGGCATTTCGTACGATCCGCACATGCTCCAGACCGGCCACTGAGGAATACATGGCGTGCTGCACATCCTCCGGAAGAGAGCTGGACATGCCGCCCACATACATTTCGTTTGTATACAGGCCCTCCGGCTCCAGAAATACCTGATGCCGGTTCTTATCAGCGAATCGAACCACCTTATCCTCGATAGACGGACAATACCGGGGACCGGTTCCTTCAATCATTCCCGAATACAGAGGAGAACGATCCAGATTTTCCCGGATAATTTTGTGAGTTTCTTCGTTGGTATAGGTCAGCCAGCAGGATATCTGGGGCTTCTGAATCTCATCCGGATCTGTCGTAAAAGAAAACGGCACAATCCGCTCGTCCCCAAACTGCTCCTGCATCTTACTGAAATCAATGGAACGCTTATCCACCCGGGCCGGCGTTCCAGTCTTGAACCGATACATCTCGATGCCCAGATTTTTCAGCGATTCCGTCAGATGGGTCGCCGCCTGCAGACCATTTGGTCCCGTATAATTGCTGATATCACCATAGATACAGCGCGCCCGCAGATAGGTTCCGGTAC
>USDU01000270.1 GCA_900553635.1 uncultured Lachnospiraceae bacterium
TGACGACCTTTTCCATTGAAACCTATACGGATAATTTTACCGTAAAGCGGGATTTCACCTTCAGTAACCTGCTTTCCGTGGGCGGCTGGCACACCTTCTCCCCGCTGGAAAACGCAAAGTGCGCGAAGCTTGGCATCACCGATCCGAAAAAGGATATTGTGACAAAGGATAATGTCTATGTGATTTCCCTGGAAAATATCAATCTGCGTTATATGGATCGATATTTTGAGAGCATTTACGGCGGGCAGTACCGGGGCAGAGAGCTGGCAGATACGCTGAATTACGGAGAGCAGAATTTTGAGGTGTATGATTTTACGGCGGAGGAGTGAGAAACGATGATTGGATTTAATGTAGCGCCCTTTACGGGAAAAGAATTTGATTATATCAGAGAGGCCATTTCCGCGGAGCATATCTGCGGTGACGGCATGTTTACGAAGAAATGCAGCGCCTGGATCGAGGAGAAGACCGGAACGGCAAAGGCTCTTCTGACCACTTCCTGCACCCATGCCACGGAGATGGCGGCATTGCTTCTTAATATTCAGCCAGGCGACGAGGTCATCATGCCGGCCTATACCTTTGTGTCCACAGCGGACGCGTTCGTGCTGCGGGGCGCAACGCCGGTCTTTGTGGATATCCGGCCTGATACCATGAACATGGATGAGAAGCTGATTGAGGCGGCAATCACAGAGAGGACGAAAGCCATCGTGCCGGTTCACTACGCGGGTGTGGCCTGTGAGATGGATACGATTATGGAGATAGCGAAAAAGCATCATCTGGCGGTTGTGGAGGACGCGGCCCAGGGCGTCTGCGCCTGGTATAAGGGACGGGCTCTGGGGACCATCGGTGATTACGGCTGCTACAGCTTCCATGAGACGAAGAACTTTTCCATGGGAGAGGGCGGTGCGCTGCTGATTCGGGATCCACAGCAGATTGAAAACGCGGAAATCCTGCGGGAGAAGGGAACTAACCGTTCCAAATTTTTCCGCGGACAGATTGATAAATATACCTGGGTGAACTATGGAAGCTCCTATCTGCCCAGTGATATGAACGCAGCCTATCTGTGGGCTCAGCTGGAAGCGGCAGATCGCATCAATGGGGACAGAATGAAAACCTGGGATTTATACTGGGAAATACTGGAAAGTCTGAAAGAAGCGGGAAGGATTGAGCTTCCCTTTATTCCGGAAGGCTGTGAGCACAACGCGCATATGTTCTGGATCAAGGCGGCAGATCTGGAAGAACGTACCCGGCTCATTGCCTTTTTGAAGGAGCAGGGAATTCAGACGGTATTCCACTATATTCCGCTGCACACGGCTCCTGCAGGCCAGAAATTTGGCCGTTTCCATGGGGAAGATCGATACACAACAAAGGAGAGCGAGCGGCTTCTGCGGCTTCCGTTGTACTATGGATTAAAGGAAGAACAGGTACGCTTCATAGCGGAAAAGGTAAAAGAATTCTATGGAAAATAAGAAAAAAATCGTCATAATCGGCGCCAACAGCTTCCAGAATCCGTTGATTTTGAAAGCAAAGGCCCTGGGCTATGAGACCCATGTATTCGCATGGCAGGACGGTTCCATCGGAGAGCGGACTGCCGATCACTTTTATCCCATCAGCATCGTGGAACGGGACGTTATCCTGGAAAAATGCAGGGAGATACAGCCCGACGCAGTGGCTTCCATCGGCTCCGATCTGGCCATGCTGACGGTCAACTATGTGGCCGGGAAGCTGGGGCTGCCCTGCAACAGCATGGAATGTACGGAGATCTCCACAAATAAATATGCCATGCGGAAGGCCTTTCGGGCAGCGGGCGTGCCGGTGCCGGGCTTTTACGAGGCGGACGCGGAGACAACAGCGGCGGATCTGAGCGGACTGAAGCTCCCGGTGATTGTAAAGCCCACGGACCGTTCCGGCAGCAGGGGGATAACCAAGGTGGAAGAATGGGGACAACTCAAGCGCGCGCTGAAGGACTCTGTGGATAATTCCTTCGAAAAGAAGGCCATTGTGGAAGAATATCTGACAGGCCCTGAATATAGCTGCGAATGCATTTCCTATCGGGGAGAGCATCATTTCCTGGCAGTGACGAAGAAATATACCACAGGCGAGCCCCATTTCATCGAGACCGGACATCTGGAGCCTGCGCCGCTGACAGAAGGCCAGAGAGAGGCCATCCAAAGGGCAGTCTTTGCGGGCCTGGACGCCCTGAAGGTGGAGAACGGAGCCTCCCACACAGAATTCAAGCTGGAAGGAGAGCAGGTGCGCATTATCGAAATCGGAGCCCGTATGGGTGGAGACTGCATCGGTTCTGACCTGGTGGAACTGTCTACCGGCTATGATTTCGTGCGGATGGTCATCGACGTGGCGACCGGACACGAACCGTCCTTTGAAAAGCTACGGGAGCCGAAGACCGCGTACATTCATTTTATTTTCACAAAAAAGGATTTGGAACTGCTGGAGCAGTTCCAGCGGGAGATTCCACAAAAGATACATTTTATCAGCGAGCTGGAAGAAGTGCGGGAAGGCGCCGTTACAGACAGCTCCACGCGATTTGGCTATTTTATCATGGCTTTTGAGAGCCTTACAGAAGCAAAGGAGTATGTAACCATATGAAAAAGATTTCACCGAAACTCATTCT
>USDU01000271.1 GCA_900553635.1 uncultured Lachnospiraceae bacterium
GCAAAAGGACGGAGAAATTCTGGAAAGCTGGACACCGGCACAGTATGTAGGCCAGTGGCTGCGTTCGACCTTTGGATATCGGGAAAAGGGTCTGGGTCAGGTGGAATTCGCAGTCTATGCGGCGGAGGACATTGAACATCCGGACGGCGTCACGGGAATTTGCTTCCGGAAAGGTGAGCAGGTGCTGACGGGTGTACGCTCTGAAAAGCAGGAGGCCCGGGGCGTTACAGATAAGAGTGGCATGCTGGAGTTCAAAGAACTTTATCTGGGCCAGTATGAGATTCGGGAACTGAAGACAGCGGAAGGCTATGTGCGCGATGAAAAGCCGATTCTCTTCACCCTTGCCTACCGGGACGGCTACACCAGTACGGTAGATGCGCGGCAGGGAAGCGTCCGCTGGCTCAATCCCCGTCAGAGGAGTGAAGTGACCGTGCATAAGACAGATGCCGCCGATGGTAAAGCCCTGGCGGGAGCAGAAATCGGCCTGTATACGGCAGAACCCGTCAATCGGGCGGATGGCACCTGTCTCCTCACGGCGGACACGCTTCTGGAAACAGGCGTTACAGACGCGGACGGCACCCTTGTTTTCACGGCAGATCTGCCCTTTGGCTGCTATTATGTGAAGGAGATCACAGCTCCGGATGGGTATCTGCTTTCAGAGGAGAAACAGCCGTTTACCCTTACTTACGCAGGGGAAAATACAGAGCTGATAAAATTAAGCCTGACGATTCAGAATACGAGAAAACCGGAAGAACATGCAGGAGATCCAGGCGCTCTGACCAGTGCCCAGGCCGCGCCGACCGGGGATGAGACGCCGGTGGAAATCTATCTGTTTCTGTTGCTTATGAGTCTTATGGCAGCAGGCAGAATCCTTATGGAAGTACGGGAGAGAAAACACCAAATGAAAAACAGGGATTGACTTTTTATCTTTTGTTGTTATGATTTTAGTATCAAAGGATTCTAAAATCAGCACCTGGAATTCAGGCGCGATAAAGTAGGAGGACGTATGGATTTTATTACAATTGGAGAGATGGTAATTGATTTTCTTCCCGGCCAGGAAGAAGGAAGCTACATTCGTAACGCAGGCGGCGCGCCCGCAAATGTAGCAATCAGCGCGGCAAGAAACGGACTTCAGGCGGGCATGTACTGCAAGGTGGGCAATGACGATTTCGGAAAGTTTCTGCTGAAAACCCTGCGGGAGAATCATGTAACGCCGCTGGCGCCGGAGATGACAGACGACGCGACTACAACCATGGCGTTTGTATCTCTGAACGAGAACAATGACAGAAGCTTTACCTTCGCGAGAAAGCCCGGCGCGGACATGCTACTTCAGAAGAGCGAGATCCGGGACGAGGATCTGAAGGACTGCCGTATCGTACAGGCAGGCTCCTGCAGCCTTTCTGCCGGACCGGCGGTAGAGGCTACCGAGTATGCCATGGCCAGAGCGAAGGAGCTGGGCAAGCTGGTAGGCTTTGATATCAACTACCGTAATCTGATGTGGAAGGATGACAAGGAAGCCTGCACGAAGAAGGTATTGTCCATTCTGAAGTACGTAGATTTCCTGAAGCTTTCCGACGAGGAAATCGATATGGTCGGCGGTCATGATAACCTGTTAAATGTGATGAAGGAGTATGACGTTGCAGTAGCGGTTCTGACCCTGGGCGGCGATGGCGCGGAGGTATTCTACGACGGAAAGTCCTATGTGGTTCCGGGCTTTCCGGTATCCCATGTGGCAGACACCACGGGAGCCGGAGACGCGTTCTGGGGAGGTTTCCTTTCCTGCGTGCTGAATCACGGGGTATCTTCTGTAGATCAGCTGAATGCGGAGCTTCTTAAGGAAGCGGTAAAATACGGCAATGTGAGCGGCTCCCTTTCTGTACAGGAGAAAGGAGCGATCTCATCTCTGCCTACCAGAGAGAAGGTTGAGAAGTTTCTCGCAGAGAACTAATAAATGCTATGGCTAGACTAGGTGTAAATAAAGATTATCTGAAAAAACGAAACCGAGGTCTGGTACTCCAACTGATTGCTACGGGAAAATGCACCTCCAGAATCGAACTGGCAAGAGAGGTGCATCTGACCAAAACGGCGATCTCCGCGATTGTTAATGAACTGATTGAGCAGGGATACTTAAGAGAAGCAGCAGTGACGACGAAGGCAAAGCTGGGAAGAACACCTGTAAAGCTGGAGATTAGTCCTGAAGCTCCGAAATACATAGGAATTCTGTTTGGACGCGGCTGCCTGGAGGCGGCGATCTGTGATTTGAACATGAATATCATTGCCTACGAACGGGTAGAACGGGAATGGTCGGGCGGACAGGAAATCATGGAGGTCGCCTACCGTCTGCTGGATCGCCTGCTGGAGCGGGAAGAAAAGATCATTGCCATCGGAGTAGCGACGCCGGGACCGGTAGATGTGAAGAAGGGCCGGATTATCAATCCGGGTTATTTTCACGGAATACAGAATCTGGATGTGGCGGAGCCTATACAGAAGCGCTATGGAATTCCGGTGTTCCTGGATCATGATGTCCAGAGCGCGGCACTGGTGGAACAGCTCTACGGAAATGGGCAGGGATATCAGGATGTGTTGGTACTGGG
>USDU01000272.1 GCA_900553635.1 uncultured Lachnospiraceae bacterium
TCCAGCTTCACTACGGGCATCGGGAACTCCTCTTCCCTCGGAACCGTGTCATTCCAGGTGTAAATCAGTTTTGCGCTGTCTTCCACATTGGAATAAAAGCCCCAGCCGTCCGCATGTGTTCCTGTATCGGGCTCCGCTCTATCCGGGTATGTCTCGTCTGCCTCAAAATATTTGCTGTAGGCCAGCTCCGACGGCGCGATGTGAACTGTGATTTGATAGGTCCAGCCATCGCCCAGTTCGTAGCCATCCGGGAACTTCAGCCGAAGCCCACGGGTCGCCGGATCATAAACGACTGTCGTTCCCTCCGGTATGCTCTCTTCGCCGCCTTCTGCATTCACCGCTGAGAGTGTGTATACAAGCTCTGACGCATTGGTCAGGGGCTTTCCGTCTTTATTCAGCAGATCTACATTTTCACTGAGGGTATCGGTAACAGTCACATTCTTACAGGAAAGCCTTGTAATTTCGCCCGCCATTTCGGAAAATGCATTTTTCAGCTCTTCCAGACTGCCGCAGAGGTATGGCGCGTTATTCTCTGTGACTTTACAGCCGGAATTCTTTTTCTCGATCCGCTCGCTCAATTCTTTTAGTGTAGCCGGATTGATTGCCTGCTCGTCTTTTCCGATACCAATGGTGTAGAAATAGTTGATGCCGGTCATTTTGTCTGCCTGGGTATAGGCGGCGCCGGAACAGCTGCCCCAGTTATACTTATTTCCCCACCAATCTTCATCTGCATCTTCATCTCCGGCTCCCACAGTATCTCCGTCACTATTATAATAAAACGTTGGTTTTCCATCCGACAGAAACAGTACTGCCTTTTCCGCGTCTGAACGGGCTTTTGCCAGTTGTTCCGCCCCCGTACGGAGTCCTGCCTGATAGTTCGTTCCACCGGAGGGTTTATAATCCAGCTTACCGCCTCCGGCGCTGTACTGATCCTGTGGATTTTTCAGATTTCCACTTATTTTAAAATTCTTCGCCTCGTTCCATTCTACAGCTATGCTTGCGTCATTCCAGGTTCCATCATCTTCACTTCCACTGTATGTCACAATACTGTAACGAACATCCAGTCCATCATTCTGTTCCAGTGTATCGATCAGCTGCTGAATGGCCAGCTTGGCATTGTACCAGCGGCTGTTCTTATAGTTTGTTTCCTTAGATCCTCCCATAGAATAAGTCATTGACCCCGACCTGTCCACAATCAGAAGGACGTCCAGTTTCCGGGCATTCCTGTCGGTATCCGCTTTTCCCGTAAATTCCAGCGTCAGATCGTAAGTTCCATCCGGGTTCCGCTCGGCATATTTCCGATGGGCTAGGGACGGAGCTTCCGGTTTCACCGTCGCCAGATCCAATACCACTGGCTCTGCCGACATAATCTCTCTCAGAAGCTCCTCGGGGACCAACTCCTCTTCCGGCAGCACTGTTTCCATTACTTCCGCATCGTCTGCCTCAGAGCCTGCTTCCAGATTTCCCGCTTTCTGTTCTTTCTCTGTGGTTTCTGTGGTTTCTGGATTTTCTGCCTCATTGTTCTCTCCGGGAGCCACAGTTTCCGTATTTTCATCCGGATCTTTTTTCCCGGTATCTTTCCCGGTGTTCTCATCCGAACCACTGCCTCCCTGTTGCTGTTCTTCCGCCTGCTCGTCCTGTTTTCCGGCTTTTTCCTCTGCTTCTGTCTCTCCGGCTTCCATTTCCGCGGTCTCCATATTCTCTGCCTCCGTCGAAACATCTTCTATGTGTTCCGTTTCAGCCAGCACCGGGAAGCCGCTGCCTCCGGCTACTGAAAAAAGCAGCAGAAGCACAAGCAGGTACGCCCACATTCTTTTTGCTTTTCTCCTCAACTTTCTCATTCTCCTTTTTTCACTGCAAACTGTCTGTTGTCCTCTCTCCCCCTTTCTGTTACTACTTTCCATTCTATGTAGTTTTTCCCAGATTATTACAGGACATGAAGGAAATCGTTCGCCGGATTTCGGCTTTTTGTGACAATGCGATAAAATACGCTTCGCGAATTTTACTCGCATAAGCGACATATTACCACTCAGCCACAGTGTGATAATATTTTTTGGAATAAGGAATTCTACCGGAATTTTCTATTCCACAAAAAAATACCGTATCAACAGAACTTGCTGTCGATACGGCATCTCCGTTTTACCCTATTTATTTTATATCGGGCGGTGTTGCTGCCCGTCTACCCGCGAAACGCAAATGATTACGCCTGCTCTTCCAGACTTTTTCTCGCCGCCTCTGTATGCGCCACATAGATTTTTCGCACACTGGGATACTCGCCAAGTCCCTTCAGCACGCAGGATACCTGATACCCTTCCGCCTCAAACTGACTCTTCCAGGAATCCTCGTCTTCGCCGGACATGTCGTTGTTTGCATGATCTCCGGCAACCACCATAAAAGGTGCCAGAATGACCTTTTTCAGCGCCAGCGCACGAAGCTGCTTTTTCAGGGATTCCATGGACGGATAAGCCTCCACGGTTCCGAGAAAGGTTCGGGTATATCCCAAATCCTTAAAGGTATAATCCAAGGCCGCGTAAACGGTATTGGCGTAATGGGTAGTTCCATGTCCCATAA
>USDU01000273.1 GCA_900553635.1 uncultured Lachnospiraceae bacterium
ATATATCATAACGACGCAGTGAATCACACAATGGAAGATAACACAGAAAACACAGCTGAGAATGGTTATCAGCAGCCCTGTCAGGATTCGTATCAGCGTCCGGTCGAGGAACAGTTACGTTACCAGTATCAGGAACCGGAATCCGATCTGGAAGAACCGGTCGGTGTGGGTGAATGGCTGGTCAGCATGCTGCTGATGCTGATCCCCTGTGTGAATATTGTGCTGATGTTTGTGTGGGCCTTCAGCAGCAGGGAGAAGAGGAGCAAGTCCAATTATTTTAAGGCTACATTGATTTTTGCAGCGATTATTCTGGTGATTTACATCATTTTCATTGCTATCTTTGGCGTGGCCATCAGTTCCGCGATTACGAACGCGAATTTCTAGTTTTGATTTTTAAATTCGACTGGAAGCCAGCGGTTGGAACGGTATTCTTGGAATGAGATGATAGAGTTCAGGAACCAGCCCAAGGGAATGGCGTACCAGACAAAGGCAGCGCCGAAACGGGGAGCCAGGATGGCGGCGAAGAGTACACGGAAGGTCAGATTGGCCAGGTTCGCCAGGGTGAATATTCCCATGTCAGCGGCGCCGCGCAGAACCCCGTCGGTACACATTTTCAGGCCGATGAGGGCGAAGAAGAAGCCGATGAAATGCAGGTACTGCACACCGGTTTTCAGGGCGAGTTCCGTCCCGTCAGAGCCGAGAAATGAGACAATCAGCGGACGGGCGGATAACAGGAGAAAGATACAGAGGAGTACGGCAAAGCAACCGGTGAGCGTGAGCGCGGCACGGTAGCCCTGGCGTACTCTTTTTATATAGTGATAAGAAGTCCCGGGATCTGGATCAGGGTATATGAGGCTTTTTTCAGCTGTAGCAGAAGTCTGAAAATAGAGCTCTGCACGGATAGCAGCTTTGCCGGCTGCCCCCAGGTTCTGGGAAGTATAGGCGGACATGGCCTGACCCAGGGCCGACATGGGGACGATGCAGAAGCTCTCCACCCTGGAAGCCGCCGAATAGCCCGCCAGCACCTGGGAGCCAAAGGGATTGATGACTGCCTGGACCAGCATGGCGCCGATGGAGACGGTGGCCTGCTGGAAAATGGAGGGGAGGGCAATGCGGGAGATGGCGGCGAGCTCGGTGGGGCTGAACAGGGTGATGGAAAGGGCAGAGTGATGCTCTGTGCCGTCGGACATCGGATGTACAGGCATTTCAGAGTCCGGGTTTTGGCGTAAAGGAGATTCCGCTATGGATTTATCGCAGGAATCCGTAAGGGGATTTGAAGTGGTACATTGCTTCAGCGTCCGGCGGAACAAGGCGAAGGACAGAACTGCAGACACGCCCTGCGCAGCCAATGTGGCCCAGGCCGCCCCGGCGATGCCAAGCTCCAGCCCACAGACCAGCCACAGATCCAGGACGATATTCATCGTCGAAGAACCGAGCAGCAGATATAGCGGCACCCGGGAACGCCCCAGGGCGTTGAACATGGCGGAAAGCACATTGTAAAGGAAGAGAAAGGGCAGGCCCAGGAAATAGATTTGCAGGTAGGCGAAAGCCATCGGCAGTACATTTTCCGGCGTATGCAGGGTCTGAAGGATGGACATACAGAAAAAGAGGCCGAAGGCGGCCAGCAGCAGGCTTAAGAACAGAAAGGCCAGCAGCGCTGTGCGGACGCAGAGCCGGAGCTTTCCGTATTCCCGCGCGCCGAAATATCGTCCGGTCAGCACGCCCGCGCCTACGCCGCCGCCGATGGCGATGCAGATAAACACATTGGTCAGGGCATAGGAAGCGCCGATGGCAGCGAGAGCTTCTTCCCCCACGAAACGGCCCACAATCATGGAGTCGGCCATGGTATAAAACTGCTGAAACAGATTGCCCGCCATCATGGGCAGGGCGAACAGCCAGATTGCCCGCAGGGGCTTTTCCCGAAGTAAATATTCCTTTTCCACAATCACAGCTCCTTTCCCCGGAATATGATACAGTAACCCAAATGGAATCTGGTGGAAGTATGTTTTCTGTTCTGGCACAGATATTTCTACTGGCGGCGGCTCTGTCGGCCGATATCTTTGCCGCCGGTTTCACATATGGAGCGGGCGGGATCCGGCTGTCTTCCGCGGCAGCGCTCCTTCTGACCACTCTGCCCGCGGTGGTGCTGACCCTGTCCATGGGGCTTGGCGGCGCGGCGGGAAGTTATTTCCCGGAAATCCTCGGACGAATTCTGGGGGCGATTCTGCTGGCAGCTCTGGGGGTCTGGAACCTGGCGGACCGCTCCGTCCACGAGGAGGTAACCCGGGCGGACAAAAATCAGGATCGCTTCGTGACCTGCCCGGAAGCGCTGGCCCTGAGCGCAGCTTTGTCACTGGACAGTCTGGCGGGCGGCGTGGGCGCAGGCACGGGCGAGGCAGTATACCTGGCGGCAGCTTTCCTATTCGGTGTGTTGACCGGCCTGACAGCTCTGTTTCTGGGAGAACACGCCGGGAAATGCGTCAGCGGCCGCATGAGGTTCCGGCCAGGTCAGGTGGGCGGAGGGGTGCTGCTGGTGCTGGCG
>USDU01000274.1 GCA_900553635.1 uncultured Lachnospiraceae bacterium
ATCGCGAGACGGGAGCAGGCATTGCTTACACTGCAGGAGGAGCTGAAGGATAAAACGACGATTCGGACCCTGCCCATGGATCTGGCGGAAAAGGACGCCTGTGCGGAGCTTGCGGCTTTGCTTAAAAAAGAAAAGCCTGTGATCCGGATTCTGGTGAATTCCGCAGGCCTGGGACATGCCGGGAAGTTGGAAACCCAGGATGTGGATCAGATCTTAAATATGATCGATGTCAACTGCCGCGCGCTGACAGCCGTTACCATGACCTGCCTGCCCTATTTCCGGAAGGGCAGCCGAATCCTTCAGATGGATTCCGGCTCGGCCTTTCTGCCTCAGCCGGGCTTCGCGGCCTACGCGGCCAGCAAGGCCTACGTGCTGTCTTTGTCGAGAGCGCTGAAGGAAGAGCTGCGTAGCCGCCAGATCTCCGTGACCGCCGTGTGTCCGGGCCCGGTGAAAACGGATTTCTTCGCCACCGGCGGCATTAAGCTGAACCCGGTCAAGCGCCTGTTCCTTATAAAGCCCGAGCGTGTAGTACGGAAGGCCCTATTTGACGCCGAAAAGGGCAAGGCCGTATCCATCTCCGGCGGCAGTATGAAGCTGGTCCGCGCGGCGTCCGGCGTACTGCCCCAGGGCCTGATGACGCGGCTGTCAGCGATGCTGTTTTCTTTCTGAAACGGGAAAATAACATATTAAAAATGGATAGGGGAGTTTTATTATGGAAAAAAGTACAGTCGGAACCTTGACAACGCTGTGTTACCTAGAGCAGGGCGGCAAATTCCTGATGATGCACCGAATTAAGAAGAAAAACGACGTAAACCAGGACAAATGGATCGGCGTGGGCGGCCATGCGGAAGCCTACGAGAGTCCCGAAGACTGCCTTCTTCGCGAGACCTTCGAGGAAACCGGTCTGACCCTGACCGATTACCGCTTCCGTGGCATTGTCACCTTCGCCCTGAAGGGTGTCGAGACCCAGTATATGTGTCTTTACACTGCCACCGGCTGGGACGGCGAGCTGGACTACAATTGTCGGGAAGGCGTACTGGAATGGATACCGAAGGATAAAATCGATGACCTGGAGCTCTGGGTGGGGGATAAAGTTTTCTTTAAGCTGCTGGCTCAGGAGGCGCCATTTTTCTCATTAAAGCTTACCTATGACGGCGATACGCTGGAGGAGTGCGTGCTGGACGGAAAAGCACTGGATTGGCTGAAATTTCTTGACAATGGGTGCGGAACGCCGTGTAAATAAGTGATACGGAGGAACGTTTATGTACAGCGACGCATTCTGTAAAGTATACAATCAGTTCGGTTGGAACTATTTTCCCGAGGCCTTCGGCGAACAGCTGCTTACCTGGCTTCACCAGTATCAGATAACTGTCCGCAAAAGCCTGGATCTGGCCTGCGGCACGGGCGTGCTCTGCGAGATTCTGGCGGGAGATGGTATCGAGGCCAGTGGAATGGATTTTTCGGAGGGTATGATCGAGATCGCGAAGCAGCGAAATCCGGAGATTTCCTATGAGGTGGCAGATATGATTACCTATCGGCCGGATGAAAAGTTTGATCTGGTGACCTGCACCGGCGATGCGCTGAATCATATCATGCGCCTGGAAGATATGGATCGGATATTCGCGAATGTATCTGCATATTTGGCAGAGGGCGGCTATTTCATTTTCGATATCCTGAATGAAAAAGAAGTGCCGATGGCGGAACCCATCGATCTGGATTTCAGCGAGACGGTCAAGGCCCAGTTTATGGTGACCCACGATCCGGATGGCCGCATCAACCTGAAAACCACCGTTTATGAAAATGGCGTAAAGCAATTCGAGGAGAATATCAAAGAAATTGTCCACGACGAGAAAGCCGTCTGTGAGCTGCTTCGAAAGAACGGTTTCCGGGTGGAAAAATGTGCCAATCATTTCCTGGAAAATGAAGGAAATTTCAGCAAAACCTGGTATATCATTGCAAGAAAATAAAAAAGTTTTTTTCTTTATCCCATAATACACCACGCCGACCGCGTCCGCCAGAAACCATCCAATCTGTACTGACCACCAGATGCCGACCACTCCAAAGGCCGGAATCGCGGACAGAGCAAAGGAAGCCATCACAACGGTTCCGAAGCTGTTGACCAGCCCCTGGACCGCCAGAATACCCAGATTCATAATGGATTGCTGGATACAGGTAAGCCCGGCATTGAGCCGCGAAATTTTGTCTTTCTCACAAAAAAGAATGCTTGAAGTATGCAGGAGATCTGCGTATAATGAAATGCGGGTGAGAAGCCCCTTGACAGAAATGGTTTGACAGAAAAAGGAGAGTTTATCATGAAGAAATACTGGCTGGCTGTGCTGCTGGGCGTTTCGGTGCTGGCGGCAGGCTGTAAAGGTACCACAGATAAAACGGATACCGCCAGGGAAGCCGAGGCGGAGAACAAAGAAACCGAAGATCAGGAAAAAGAAGCTTTAAAGACCGATGGAACGAAAGACGCTATCCTGGCAGGCGCAGGTACCCTGTCTGACGCCGCAAAGAGCGCTTACCGTTCTGTGCT
>USDU01000275.1 GCA_900553635.1 uncultured Lachnospiraceae bacterium
CCGGGGGGCCAGCTTTTACAGCATCCTGCTCCTGTTCTTTATCGGCGGAGTGGCCGGTGATCTGGCCGAAACCATCTTCTGCCGCCTCAAAATGGGCTGGTGGATGAGCCGCAGCAGCGTGGTGTACGGACCCTTCAGTATCGTCTGGGGACTGGGCTGTGCCCTTCTGACGGCGGTGCTGTACCGGTATAAGGATCGGAGCGACAGCTATATTTTCTGCTTCGGCACGGTTCTGGGCGGCGCTTATGAGTATATCTGCAGCGTCTTTACGGAGCTGGTATTCGGCACAGTGTTCTGGGATTACAGTAAGATTCCGTTCAATCTGGGCGGCAGAATTAACCTCTTGTACTGCTTCTTCTGGGGCATCGCAGCGGTGGTCTGGATGAAGGTACTGTATCCGCTGTTTTCCGGCTGGATCGAGAAGATTCCGAAGAAATTCGGAACCTGGATGACCTGGATTCTGCTGGTATTTATGATTTATGATGTCTGCCTGTCGGGTCTGGCCCTGAACCGCTATACGGTGCGGCAGACCGGCGAGGGCATCGAGACCTTCGCGGACGGGTGGCTGGATACGCATTTTCCGGATGAACGGATGGACCGGATCTATCCGAACGCGATTCTGGTGGAATAAGAGTTTAAATTTAAGAAAAGGGCTTGATTTTTCAGGGGTTTCGGTCTATACTGGGAGAACAGATTACCCGAAGAGGGCAAAACGGCTGCCGTTCACAGCGTTTCAGGCAGTCCCAGCCAGGGCTTGTACTGGTTTCGACGGGGGTCTCGCAGCTGGTGAAGCTATCCGCAGGCGATGCGTCAAATCGCAAAATTAAAAATAAACGCTGAAGATAATTTAGCATACGCTGCCTAATGGCAGCTGTCGGCCTTAGAGCACCCGCACTTTAAGAATCCGGCATCGACTATGTGGGAAACGACATGCGTTAAGCTTTGCGCGCATGGGCGTATCATGAAGCTACTGAAGCCCGCAGGGTGTTAGTTCCCGGCGGACGGAGGGAATGTCAAAGAACTGACTACGATAGTAGAAGAACAGGGAACAGGCTTTCGGACAGGGGTTCGATTCCCCTCAGGTCCATAAAAAATACCACTTGTCATTTGACAGGTGGTATTTTCTTTTTATGGAATAGGAAATTCCGATAGAATTCCCTATTCCATAAAAGCAAGCAGAGCTTGCAAAGATGCGCACTCGGCGCAGTGGTAGATGGTTGCTGAAGCAACCGCGCCTCGGCGCGAGAATGTGCCATTGGCACATTCTTTTTTAATACATAATCACAGCCCGCACCGGACACACCGGGCTGCAGTACCCGCAGGTCAGGCATTTGTCATGGTTGACCTCAGCCAGGCCGTTGTCGTTGTAAAAGATGGCCCCGGCGGGACAGGCGGCCTTGCAGGAGCCGCAGCCCTCGCAGTCCTCCTGGTTGATGTAGACCCTCTTTTTGGAGACGTCCGGGTTGTAGGTCTTTGGCATGGAGCCGTCGAGATAGGCGATGAGATCGTCCACCTCCGCGTTTTTTCCAAAGCCGATCATGACCGAATCGATTTCCTCTTTGGAGAATACATAGTCAAGCGCTTCCTGATAATGGGACGTGAGACTTCCGCCGCCGAAGGCTTTCATGGAAAAGACGCCCTTGCCAGCCCGGTGGCAGCGGCGGATGGCCGCGAGCATTTCCTCTTTCGAACCGAAGGCATCCCCTTTTCGAATCCCCAGTCCAGCGTAATTGATCAGCGGAAAGACCACATCCAGCTCCGGCATGGAAGCGGCGGCCTCCGTGACATCAATGTGATGGGTAGAGAGTCCGATGGCCCGCACCAGCCCCTTTGCCCGGGCGTCCTGTAACGCGTCCCAAGCCCCGGCCCGCTCCTCAAGCTGTCCTGAACGTACCTCATGCATGAGAAAAATATCGATGACGTCGCGCCCCAGCTCCTCCCGGGCCTCCAGTACCGCTTCCATCATCCCGTCATAATCGGTACAGAGGGATTTGGAGGAAATGACCACATCGTCAAAGCCCTCATGTTCCAGTGCCTTTTTGATATACGGATAGGTTCGGTAGTACTGCGCCGTATCCAGAAAATTAAATCCTCTTTTCAGCGCGTAGCGGATCACCGCTGCACCCTGCTCCACCGGCAGAGCCAGCTGGCTTGGACCCATGGGAAGCACCCCGAAGCCCGCGACGCTGACTTTGATGTCTGTATTTCCTAAAGCTTTTTTCTGCATAAAGATTCCTCTGAAATTCTTATATTATGTAAAATATGTTGTCAAAATTGTTGTATTTATTGTAATTATACATGGATCAGCGAAAAAATCAAACCCAAAAGAAACTGTTGATTTCTCATTTGATATTTAGTATTATGATAAAGGATCTGCATACATAGGATCAGGAGATCAGGAGGAAGGATTTATGCAGGATATGATCAGAGTTGCGGTGGACGCAATGGGCGGCGACAATGCGCCGGACGAGA
>USDU01000276.1 GCA_900553635.1 uncultured Lachnospiraceae bacterium
CAGGAGGCCTACCATGACCGCATTGAAATCCGTATCGGAGCAGAGCTTGGGATCCAGCCCCAGCTGGGGGATGCTTACCGGCAATGGCTTTCAGACAAGTCCTTCGATTTTCTGATCGGCTCCACCCACCTGGTGGATCGGTTTGACCCTTACTATCCGGATTTCTGGACCTCCTATGACGCTGCTTCCGGCGTAAACCGGTACCTGGATGTGACCCTTCAGAATATCCGGGCTTTTGATGATTTTGATGTATACGGGCATATCGATTATATCATCCGCTATGTACCGGATGGGGATCGCGTTTTTTCTTACAAAAAGCATGCCGATCAGGTGGACGCGGTTCTGAAGCTGCTGATAGAAAAGGGCAAAGGCATCGAAATCAACACCGGCGGCTACAAGGCCGGACTTTCTGAGCCAAACCCCTGTCACGACGTGCTGCGCCGCTATAAGGAGCTCGGCGGGGAAATCATTACCATGGGATCGGACGCCCATACGACAGAGTATGTAGCGTATCGGTTCGCGGACGCCAAAGAGGTGCTGCGGGAATGCGGATTCCGATATTTTACGGTATTCCGGGAGCGGAAGGCGGAGTTTGTGCCGTTATAAATATGTTCTGTTATATAGAAAAAGGCTGCTGCAAAATGATGATTTCTCTATTTTGCAACGGCCTCTTCTTCTCATTCTTCGTAATGTCCCCTGCAGGCTGCTATCACAATAAATCCATCTTTTTCCCGATACACAATTCTTCCCAGAGTATCTTCATCTATGAATCCTCTATCAGCTCGTGCTCTGTAAGCTTTACTTTTCCACTTTCGATATTCTCAATTACGCGATCCAGATATCGCATATTTGCCTCTGAATAAAAGGATTCCGGCGTCCGCACGATGGTTCCGCCGCCCAGCACGTAGTCCCCGTCGTAGAAGACCACCGCCTGGCCCGGCGTCACGGCGCGGACGGGTTCTTTAAAGTCCACACGCACCAGATCGTCTCCCTCCCGTCGGATGACGCAGGGAGAGCCCTTATGATTGTAGCGGATCTTAGCCAGTACCTCTTTTCCTTCGGGAAAATCCGGCTCAGACATGTGGTTCAGGCGGTTCGCCCGGAGCGTCGTGGTAAACACGTCTTCCTGCTCGCCGATGACCACCTCGTTGGTCTCCGGGCGAATCTCGGTGACCACCACGCGGCGGCCCATGGCCAGGCCTAAGCCTTTTCGCTGGCCGATGGTGTAGTGAATGATACCCTTATGGCGGCCCAGTACCGTACCGTCTGCAGTGACGAAATTGCCCTCTTTTGAGGGTTCTCCGGTGGTCCGCTCAATGAAACCGGCATAGTCCTGATCCGGCACGAAGCAGATCTCCTGGCTGTCCGGTTTCTTCGCTACCCGGAAGCCCAGCTTTCCCGCGATTTCCCGGATCTGATCCTTCGAGTAAGCACCCACCGGCATCAAGGTATGGGATAACTGCTCCTGCGTCAGGTTATACAGGGCGTAGGTCTGATCCTTCGCCGCCGTTACGGAATTGCGGATGGCGTAGCGGCCGTTCGACAGCTGCTCCACTCGGGCGTAATGACCGGTGGCGATATAGTCCGCGCCGATGTCCAGGCTGCGCTTTAAAAGCGCCTCCCATTTCACATAACGGTTGCAGGCGATACAGGGATTGGGCGTCCGGCCCGCCAGATACTCCGCCACAAAATAGTCCATGACAGCTTCCTTGAAATCTGTCTTAAAATTCATGACATAATAGGGAATGTCAAGCTGGGCCGCCACTCTTCTTGCGTCATCCACCGCAGACAGGCCGCAGCAGCCGCCGTTTTCCTCCTGGGTAAACTCATCCTCATCCTGCCAGATCTGCATGGTGGCTCCGATGACCTCGTAGCCCTGTTCCTTTAAGAGATAGGCCGCCACAGAGGAATCCACGCCGCCGGACATTCCTACTACTACTTTTTTCTTAGCCATAGTTTACGATTCCTTTTAGTAGTCCTCGCCCTCTTCTTCCTCGCCCTCATGGATATCAGACTTCGGCTTTTTCAGGCCCTCGATCTTGATACCGTGCTTCTCTGCGTAATCCCAGAGTGCCGCGTGAATGGCCTCCTCTGCCAGCAGGGAGCAGTGGACCTTGACAGGGGGAAGTCCGTCCAGAGCTTCCATAACGGCCTTGTTGGTCACCTCCAGGGCCTGCTGGATGGTCTTACCCTTTACCAGCTCGGTCGCCATGCTGCTGGTGGCAACTGCAGCGCCGCAGCCGAAGGTCTTGAACTTACAGTCCTGGATGACGCCGTTGTCGTCGATGTCCAGGTACATACGCATGATGTCGCCGCACTTTGCGTTGCCGACGGTACCGACGCCGCTGGCGTTCTCTATCTCTCCTACATTACGGGGATGCTGAAAATGATCCATTACTTTTTCGCTGTACATA
>USDU01000277.1 GCA_900553635.1 uncultured Lachnospiraceae bacterium
GTTGCTGTGCCTAATTCATAAATCAATGTGTCCAGGATTCTGGGTACATATCATTCTGTGATAACTCACGAAGCAGCTCCCCTTTTTTCTTTGCAGAACTTCATCTGAATTTTCGCGATTATTTCGCAACTGTTCAGTACCTGACCAGTTACATTATTTCAATAATTCCTTCAGAATCTCATTGACTTTACCCGGGTTTGCCTTTCCTTTCATCTCTTTCATGGTCTGACCCACCAGGAAGCCCAGAGCCTTCTCCTTGCCGCCCTTGTAATCGGCTACGGACTGGGGATTGGCCGCCACGATGCGTTCGATGGTTTCACGCAGGGCGCCCTCGTCGTTGACTGTCTTCAGGCCCTTCTCCTCCACATACTTCTCCGGATCCACATCCTCATGGAAGATATGCTCAAAGACCTCTTTGGCTACACTGCTGTTGATGGTTCCTGCGTCCGCAAGCTCGATAAGCTTCGCCAGATGCTCCGGGGAAAACTTCATATCCTCGGGCTCCTGTCCGGCCTCTTTTAAGAGACGCATAGTCTCCACCATCAGCCAGTTGGATACCTTCTTCGGCTTCTTGCAGATGGCTGTTGCCGCCTCGAACATATCCGCCATCTGCTTGGAACCTGTCAGAATCCGCGCGTCATAATCGGGAATCTCAAACTCCTCCTTGTAGCGCTTCAGCTTCTCAGTCCGCAGCTCCGGCTGACGGGCCTTAATTTCCTGAAGCCACTCCTCGCTGATATTGATGGGCACCAGGTCAGGCTCCGGGAAATAACGGTAATCCTGGGCGTCCTCCTTGGAACGCATGGCGTGGGAGCTCTCTTTATTATCATCCCAGCGGCGTGTCTCCTGGATGACCTGTTTGCCCTCCTCCAGCAGCTCAATCTGACGCTGGCGCTCGCCCTCGATGGCGCGGCCAATGGCCTTGAAGGAGTTCAGGTTCTTCATTTCAGTACGGGTACCGAATTTCTCCGTGCCCACCTCACGGACGGACAGGTTCACATCCGCACGCATGGAGCCCTCCTGGAGCTTGCAGTCAGACGCACCCAGATACTGAATGATCAGACGCAGCTTATCCAGATAAGCAATGACTTCTTCCGCGCTTCGCATATCCGGTTCGGACACGATCTCGATCAGCGGCACGCCGCTTCGGTTATAATCCACTAACGAACAGTCTTCCCATTCATCGTGAATCAGCTTTCCGGCGTCCTCCTCCATGTGAATCTCATGGATGCCGATTTTCTTCACATCGGTCTCCGTCTCGATTTCCACATAACCATTTCTGCAAATAGGCGCATACAGCTGAGAAATCTGGTAATTCTGGGGGTTATCCGGATAGAAATAGTTCTTCCGGTCAAATTTACTGTGACGGGTAATGGTACAGTTGGTGGCCAGACCCACGGCCATAGCGTACTCTACCACCTTCTTATTCAGCACCGGCAGGGAACCGGGCATACCGGTACACACCGGGCAGGTGTGGGTGTTGGGCGCTCCTCCAAATGCGGTGCTGCAGGAGCAGAAAATCTTGGTTTTAGTGGCCAGCTCTACATGGACCTCCAGACCGATGACGGTCTCATACTGTTTACTCATTTTCTCCACTCCTTCCTAATCTCTCTTGCCTGCAAGGGCCGTCCGGCCCCGGCTGCACTCATATGCGTAAGCTGCCCGGATGATATGCTCCTCTTTGAAGCAGTCGCCCAGAAGCTGCAGACCGATGGGCAGTCCCTTGGAATCCATGCCGCAGGGCAGACAAATACCGGGAAGCCCGGCCAGATTCGCGGAAATGGTATATACATCGCCCAGATACATCTGCAACGGATCGGACAGGGACTCGCCCAGCTTCGGCGCAGTGGTCGGCGCCGCCGGTCCCAGAATCACGTCATATTTTTCAAAGGCACGGTCAAAGGCCTGACGAATCAGAGCCTTGGTGCGCAGGGCCTTCAGATAATAAGCGTCGTAGTAACCAGAGCTTAAGACGAAAGAGCCCAGCATAATCCGTCGCTTCACCTCCGGGCCGAAGCCCTCGGAACGTGTCTTCTTGTACATGTTGTGGAGGCCTTCGTACTCCTCGGTGCGGTAGCCGTATTTTACGCCGTCGAAACGGGCCAGGTTCGAGCTGGCCTCGGCGGAAGCGATGACATAGTAAGCGGGAATCGCGTAATCCACCAGGCTTAAGTCGAACTCCTCCACGACAGCACCTTTTTCTTCCAGAACCTTCGCAGCCGCTCTCACTGCCGCCGCCACCTCCGGATTCAGGCCTTCGCCGAAATAATCACGCGGAATACCGATGCGCAGCCCCTCTGCATCATCCTTTAAGGCAGAAGTGAAGTCATAGGACTCGCGTTTTACGGAAGTACTGTCCTTCTTATCATAGGAAGCGATT
>USDU01000278.1 GCA_900553635.1 uncultured Lachnospiraceae bacterium
GTCGCTCTCAATCCGGGTCACATCGTCGGATAGCTCATAGGAGTCCAGAAGCATACCGTTCCGATAGGACTTCAGATAAATGGTCTGTGGCTTATCCTCCACGGAAAGCTTCAGGGAAAACCGGCACTTTTCGCTGCCGGGCGCCGCAATGCCCTGTCCGGCCAGATAGGACGCGATATCGTCACTCTCGGTGAAATCCGCCGCTCCAAGTACGGTGCCATCCGCAAGCTCCGCCTGTAATGTCACGCCATCCATGCCCTCATAGGACGCGTACCAGCCCGCCATTTCCACCAGTTCCGACTCATACCAGACCGCCTTATCGCCGGTCATCCGCTCAAACAGCGGGATGCCGCCGTTATCATCCGGTTCGCTGTAGAGGTACACCAGTGTCTCCATCTCATCATAGGTGGTGGTATAAGTGATTGCCTTACCTAACGCGCCGAACAAATCGCCCAGATAGCCTTTTCTCCAAGGGGACATGTAGGTCGAAGGCATGGTCGCCTGCCGTTCCAGGCGTCCCTCATCCATGGCGGTCTCCAGCTCGTCCCGGATCTGCAGACACACCTGATTGACGGTCTCGCCATCCGTATAATAACCGGCCTGCTCCAGAGCGGTACGGAAAATCCAGAAGACCCAGCCGTCCCTTACCTCCCAGTCCTTCTCATTTTCCTCGGAACCGGCCCAGTAAAGGCGGCTGCTCTGAATATAAGGCTCCAGCTTCTTCAGAGTCGGACACTCGTCGCACATCCGCGCCACCTTCTCCCTGGTCATAGTGACGCCCGGAATATCCTCCTCCGGCTTCACTGCCATCATGCTCTTATACATTTCTGCAAAGCCGCCTTTTTGCAGCTCGTTGGTCAGACTGATATTATAATGGGTATAGTTCTCCTGGGCAATCAGCTGTCCCGCACCCCAGACGCTTAAAAACGGCAGCAAAATCAGAACCGCTTTCGCCACGTAGACTTTTGCGTGCTCCTTACGCCACAGCACAAACAGATTTCCCAGATATACCAATACAAATACGATGAGAAACGGCTCCACCCAGATAGCGTCCTCCCTCGTATAGAAAAATGTCACCATACCGATCGCAGCGGTCAGAAGCCACAGAAGCTGTTTCCTTACCGGCTCCTTTCTACGCAGCCACAAAGCCAGCAGGCCGCCGAAGATCAGCAGCACCTGGATATAGGAAATACTGTTGCGGTACACTCTCTGAAACGCCTGAACCGAATAGGACACCGGATTCCACAGAAGCACCAGATACAGGGTCAGGCAGGCCCGGTATTTTTTCAGAAGAGGTCTCAGCGCGTACACGAAAATCATGCAGCTGACCGTATACAGAAATGCCGACACGCTTAGGTAAGACAGGTGCAGAAAATTCAGCACTGCCAGATAAAAGGGGAAAAACATGCCCTTGGTCAGGGTCAGATCGTTATATTCTCCCAACCACCGGCCACCACGCAGGGCATCCGCCATATGTACCATAATCCAGTCGTCATGGATGCCCTTCGGCACCGCCATAATCGGCAGATTGTAAACCAGAAACTCTTTCAGCACACCAAACAGCACCATGGACAGGAAAAAGAACACTTCTTTTCTCCGAGTTGATAGATTTTTCCAGAAATTCATGAATGTTTCTCCTTCCCGTTCAGATTATCCGGTCCAAAGCTTAAAGGAAGCAGCTCTTTTAACAGGTACACCTTCTTCTCCCCGGTTCCGGCTCCCAGAATGATCCGAAACTCCTCCGGATCGCAGAATTCCCGCATGACCTGGCGGCAGACGCCGCAGGGCGCAGTCAGAGCCGGTGCACTGTCTTCCGATCCGCCTGCGATGGCGATGGCTGTAAACGCACGTTTTCCCTCGCTGACTGCCTTATAGATGGCGGTGCGCTCCGCACAGATGCCCGGCGTAAAGGCCGCATTTTCGATGTTGCAGCCGGTATAGACACTGTCATCGGCGCAGAGCAGGGCCGCTCCTACCCGGAAATGGGAATACGGGCTGTAAGAACTCTCCCGCGCCTGCAGCGCAAGCTCCATCAATTTTTCATCACTCATCTGTATCTCCTTATTTATCGATCGAGAACCATCTGATCATAGGCAAGAAATTCAAACCCCAGCCGCTCATACAGGTGCACAGCTTTCTCATTGCTGCGGGTGACCTCCAGACGGAAACGGCGCACCTGCGGCTTCGCCTTCATAATTTCATCAAAGAAACGGGTGCCATAGCCTTTTCCCCGGAATTCTTCCTTCAGAAACAGCTCCTCAAACATCAGGCAGCGTCCGCCCACCTCACAGGCATAGTATTCCGTAA
>USDU01000279.1 GCA_900553635.1 uncultured Lachnospiraceae bacterium
ATGTCCGATACGGAAATGCTATGGATAAAATTCTTAATTTTATCCAAGAAAGCCGTCATCTACTCCACCGGTTCCTCCGGAATAAACACCCGGCGGTTCACCGCATGTTCATCGACCCCGGCCTTCTCCTTTGCCTCTTCCGCAAAGTAATCCTGCGAGCTCAAAGGCGCTTTGCCACGGCGGTTGATCTTTTCATAGGTATCGTCGGGCTTCAGCACATGAGCCTTCACATTATCTTTTAACTCGATATCCAGGATGTGAATGACCTCCTCCTTCAGTTCCTCCCGCTCAATGGGGAACATGATTTCCACACGTTTCTCCAGATTTCGCGGCATCCAGTCGGCGCTGGCGCAGAAGACCTCCTCCTGACCATTGTTGTAGAAATAGAAAATTCGGCTATGCTCCAGGAAGTTGCCCACAATGGAACGCACGCGGATATTCTCGCTGACACCGGGAATCCCCACCTTCAGACAACAGATACCCCGGACAACCAAGTCAATCTGTACGCCTGCTGCGGACGCTTCGTAAAGCGCCATGATCACATCCCGGTCACAGAGGGAATTCATTTTCGCGATAATCCGTCCTTCTCCTCCGTTTCTGGCATGCTCGGTTTCCCGTCCAATCAGACTCAGGAACCGATCCTTCAGCCACAGCGGCGCCAGTGACAGCTTATTCCAGCCCTCCGGCTCCGAATAACCGGAAAGCATATTGAAAACTGCCGTAGCATCCTCTCCAATGGGCGCGGAGCAGGTCAGAAGTCCGATATCGGTATACAGCTTTGCCGTAGAATCGTTGTAGTTACCGGTACCCAGATGAACATAACGGCGGATGCCGTCCTCTTCTCTTCGTACCACCAGGGTGATCTTACTGTGGGTTTTCAGACCCACCAGACCATAGATTACATGAGCGCCCGCCTTCTCCAGCATCTTCGCCCAGATGATATTGTTCTCCTCATCGAAACGGGCCTTCAGCTCCACCAGAACCGAAACCTGCTTGCCGTTCTCTGCCGCCTGGGCCAGAGCTGCGATGATCGGAGAATTACCGCTGACACGGTACAGTGTCTGCTTGATAGCCAGTACCTTCGGATCGTTGGCCGCGTCCTTTACAAACTTCACCACCGGATCAAAGGTCTGGTACGGATGATGCAGAAGGACATCGCCCTTTCTGATCTCATCAAAAATATTACAGTCCGCGGGCAGCTCCTTCACCGGTGCAGGCACATGCTTCGGAAGCTTTAAATTATCAAAGCCCTCCATGCCGTACATCTTCATCAGGAAGGTCAGATCCAGCGGTCCGTTGATTTTATACAGGGCCTGCTCTTTGATATCCAGCTCCTTTGACAGAATCTTCAAAAGACGCTTATCAATTTTCTCTTCCACCTCCAGGCGAATCGCCTCGCCCCACTGACGCTTTTTCAACTGCTTCTGAATTTCCTTCAGCAAATCCGCCGCCTCGTCCTCGTCGATGGTCAGGTCAGCATTTCGCATAACACGATAGGGAGAGGCACTGACGATATCATACTTCAGGAACAACTGCTGCATATTCCGCTCGATAATTTCTTCCAGCAGAATTACATTTTTTATGCCGTCCTCACTGTCAGGCAGACGCACAATACGGGGCAGCACCGACGGAACCTGTACCGTAGCGAACTCCAGTTCGGCGTTCTTCTCGCCCTTTTTCTGAAGCAGTGCACCGATATTCAGGGTCTTATTGCGAATCAGCGGGAAAGGTCTGGACGAATCCACCGCCATGGGAGTCAGCACCGGATAGACATTGTCCCGAAAATAGCGATCCACATAACGAGCTTCCTCTTTGGTCAGGGCCTCATGCTCCTGAATTACATGGAGACCATTCTGCTTAAGCGCCGGCAAAAGGGAGCGGGAATAAGTGGAATACTGGAGAGCCACCAGCCCTCTTACCTCTTTCGTAATCTCCTCGATCTGCTCCTCCGGCGTCATACCGGCAATATCCTTCTTGGTATAGCCCGCATGAACCATATCTTTCAGGGAAGCCACACGAATCATAAAGAACTCATCCAGATTGGACGCGGTAATGCTTAAAAATTTCAGCCGTTCAAACAATGGAATCGTTTTGTCTCGCGCCTCGCTGAGCACACGCTCATTGAACGCCAGCCAGGACAGCTCCCGGTTTCTGTAGTACTCATGTCTGGTAAATTCTTTCTTATCCATGCTCTCTTATACCTGCCTTTTCTGCCGGATAACGGGCTTTATACTGAAAATAGTCTCAAAGAAATCCGCTTTGTGAGAGAA
>USDU01000280.1 GCA_900553635.1 uncultured Lachnospiraceae bacterium
TTCATTTCTGCAGGTGACCACTGCGGCAACCGGCCTTACCGCTTCCAGAAAGGCAATCGTGTTCTTTTCCTTGATGCCATGATGGGGCATCTTCAGAACTGTATGATGCAGGTTCAGATCCGTCCGCTCCATCAGCTCGGTCAGGCGCTCCTGCTCGCTGTCTCCGGTGAAGAGAAAGCTCTGGGTGCCGTAGCGCAGACTGAGCACCAGCGACAGGTCGTTGTCATTTCCATCATAATCCTTCTCTTCCGGCGGATAGATGATAAAGGACGCCTTGCCCAGGCTGCGGCGTTCCACATCAGTGATGCGCATGGCTGTGATCCTATTACGGATAAGCGCCTCCCGATACTCCCGGAACTGCTTTTTCTCCACTGTATAATCCGGCTCCAGCACCCTCTTTACGTGCATAGCGTCCAGGATCTTGTCCGCACCGCCCACATGATCCTTGTCAAAATGGGTGATAATCAGGTAATCCAGGGTATCGATGCCGCGCTCCGCAAAATAATCCAGCAGCACATCCGCCTGGTCGTCGAAACTTGTATCAATGAGCATCCGGTAGCCGGACTGTTCCACCAGAATCGCGTCGCTCTTGCCCACATCGAAGAAAGTGACCTGCAGCTCGTCAGCCGACAGCTCCGATTCCGCCGCTTTTCCATTTCCGTCTGGTCCGTCCGGCTCGTGGTGATCGAAGCCCACCAGACACAGCACCAGCAGCAGAACCGTCAAAAGCAGGACGGTAACCGGCAGCCAGTCTCGTTCTCTTTTCTTCTTCAAGGCATGCATCTCTTTTCTTTTCAGGTTTTTTGTGTTATACTCTCGTTGCAGATTTTTATTCCATGGTTCAGACTCGCATTTTGTTTGGAATCCTGTCTGCGATAACTTATCTGCGATGAAAATGTAAGATTTATTATCATTATATCACAAATTTCACAACATTACGAAAGGAATTTATAATATTATGAAAAAAATCACAAGTTTCACCATCAATCACCTGCTGCTTCAGCCCGGCGTCTACGTATCCCGCAAGGATCCGGTGGGCGGCACGGTCGTCACTACCTTTGATCTGCGCCTCACCAGCCCCAACGAGGAGCCGGTCATGAACACCGCTGAGATGCACACCATTGAGCATCTGGCAGCCACCTTCTTACGCAACCATAAGGACTACGGCTCCAAAACGGTCTACTTCGGCCCCATGGGCTGCCGCACCGGTTTTTATCTGCTGCTGACCGGCGATTATGAGTCCAGGGATATCGTTCCGCTGATGATTGAAATGTGGGAGTTCATCCGGGATTTCGAGGGCGACGTGCCCGGAGCAAGCGCCCGTGACTGTGGCAACTACCTGGATATGAATCTGCCCATGGCGAAGTATCTGGCAAAGCGGTATCTGGAAAATGTGCTCTATGATATCAAAGAGGATCGACTGGTGTATCCGGAATAAACCAAACCTTAAAATAATGTATAAGAAAACGGACAGCGCTCTGGTTGTACCGACCTCCAATTGTTAGATTTCCAACTTTGAAGGTCACTTCATCTTCCACAGTGCTATCCGTTTTCTTTATTTTTGTTTTTATATCTTATGTTTTTAAGAATACTCTACAGATACACATTCCGCACTATCGGCATGAAATTTTTTTGATGTATATCTGTCTTATCATCCATTTACAGCAGCGCCCGCAGCTCCTCATGCAGCTTCCCGTTGGTCGCCACGATGCCGCCCGGTTCCACCGGATTTACTTCTGAGCCGTCATAGCGGGTAATTTTGCCGCCCGCCTCGGTGAGAATCAGCATTCCCGCCGCGAAATCCCAGGGCTGCAGCCTGGCTTCAAAATATCCTCCGAGCCGGCCGGCCGCCGTATAAGCCAGATCCATGGCTGCAGAACCGGTTCTGCGGATATCCTCACACTTTTCGAAAACCCTCTGGAAGCAGGCGAAATTCTGCGGTGCCAGCTCCTTCTGATAGGGAGCTGTTCCAATGGCAATGATGGTCTGCCCCAGGTTCTCCGCCTTGGCCACATGGATGGGACGGCCATTGACGAAGCTTCCCTTGCCCTTCTCGGCATAGAACATTTCCTCCCGGAACGGATCATAAATCACGCCCAGGATAATCTCACCTTTGCTATAGAGTCCCAGAGATACGGTACTGTGCTGATAATCATGCACCAGATTCGTAGTGCCATCTATCGGATCCAGAATCCAGAAGGTATCGCCCTTCATAGCGTGAAGTCCGTCCTCCTCTCCGAGAAATTCGATTTCCGGCGCCAGCTCGCCC
>USDU01000281.1 GCA_900553635.1 uncultured Lachnospiraceae bacterium
CAGAGCCCGGTCAGCCTCTATGAGCCGGTCTACACCGAGGGTGGCGATACTCTCTATGTGATGGACCAGATCAGTGATAAAAAAAACAGGGAAGAGCTCTGGATTGAAGAACTCTCCCTGAATGAGGCCATGAAAAAGCTGTCAGACCGCGAACATTATATCATTGAGCTCCGTTTCTTCCAGGGTAAGACTCAGATGGAAGTTGCCGATGAAATCGGCATTTCCCAGGCCCAGGTCAGCCGTCTGGAGAAAAACGCGCTGAAATGTATGCAGAATTATCTGGCGCAATAATTTATTCGTATTTCATGATTTCTTTTTTCAGGCGGCGGATAATTTTCTTTTCCAGTCTGGAAATATAGGACTGTGAGATTCCCAGGAGATCCGCCACCTCCTTCTGGGTCATCTCCTCGCCATGAGGATTTTTCAGTCCAAAACGAAGCTCCACGATGGTGCGCTCCCGTTCAGACAGTGTCTGAATGGCCTTGTCAAGCAGTTTTCGCTCCATCTCTGTCTCGATATCACGGTAAATGACGTCCTCATCGGTTCCCAGAATATCAGACAGCAATAATTCGTTGCCATCCCAGTCCACATTCAGGGGCTCATCAATGGAAACCTCAAGGCGGGTCTTGTTGTTGCGGCGCAGATACATCAGGATCTCATTTTCAATACAGCGGGAGGCGTAGGTGGCCAGCTTGATATTTTTCCCTCTGTTGAAGGTGTTGATGGCTTTGATAAGTCCAATGGTTCCGATGGAAATCAGATCCTCCACGCCCACGCCGGTGTTGTCGAATTTTTTCGCGATATAGACCACCAGGCGCAGGTTGTGCTCAATCAGAAGGGAGCGGGCTTCACCGCCCTCCTCCGTGCCAAGACGCGCAATGGCCCGGGCCTCATCCTCCGCATTTAAGGGCGCCGGAAGCACCTCCGCGCCGCCGATATAGTGAATTTCATTTTTCCTTCCCACAAACAGGGTGGAAAAATTAGGGATCAGCTTTAACTGAATCTGATTTGGAATCGCTACTTTGATAAGCATACTTGTTCTTTCCTCCCACTCTCATTTCCGCATTCTCTGCGCTATATGGCTCCAACAGGGCCGGATGCAGTAATTTTCTGTCGAAGAAAGTGGTTCTTTGGTAATGCCAAGCAAAGGCTTTTCTGTGTGGATACACACGCCGTCCGGTCCTGTAACCTCCAGTTCATCTGCGTAAAAGGCCGGAAGGAAACCGTTTTTCCGGCCTACGCTGTGATAAGGAACCGGATAAAAAACCATCTCCTTTTCCCCAAGAAGCGCCACCTTCAGATCTGCTGTGATGATGCTCACAGGCTTTCCGAAGACCGGATCCCGAAGACTGTTGCCCGTGTCCAGAAGCGCCCGGACGGTGCAGGTGTTTTCCCTGTACCGGATAGTGACGGAATATACACATCGTTCCTGTTCTTGCTGCCGAAATATAAGCCTGGCAGTCAGCTTCAGCAGCTCGTAGCTTACCAGCGTAAAGAACAGAAACGGATATACCGGAAAGGCAAATGCACTTCGAAGCCATCCGAAGATGCCTCCCAGCAGGAAGCCGTTCAGGTACAGCAGAAACAATGCTTTGCCCAACAGGCCTTGCTGATTTTTCGGAAGACTTACGCAGATCATTCCGACCGCCGCCGCTCCATACAGGATTAGTTTTCCGGCCAGACTGTTCTGTCCTCCTGCCAGGTAGACAAGACAAACCGTCAGACTTCCGACTCCTGCTGCAAGAAGTCTCCTGAATGCCGGAATCCTGATTTTCAGCATCCGTCCCGTCACCGTCAGCAACAGATAATCCGTCAGCAGATTTTGCAGGAAAAACGCGTCTATGTACAGCGTGTAGTACACGGCCCACCTTCTTTCTGTTCTCCATTATAGGGAAGGTGGGGCGCGAAATTTGTAACTATGTGGGGGATGGGGGATAGATTTATCTTACTTATTTCGACAATAATAAACGGACGAAGATAGAAAAATTCCCCTCTTACCGGGGTTAGCTTGTTTTCCGCAGCTTTCGTTTGCGCTGGCAGCGCCTGAAGGAGCCACTGTTTGAGGCCCGTAGGGCCGAGTTTGGCGGTCAGGCGCGAATAAGCCGCGC